>JBNJDV010000085.1:0-5783 GCA_051745185.1 Bacillota bacterium | reverse complement strand
AATATAATCACTTATCTGCTGTATATTCTCTTTTTTGACCAGATAATGTACATAATAACCCCTCTTTTCTCCCATTACTAAGTCTGCTTCTCTTAATATTTTTAACTGTTGGGAAACAGCAGATTCTGATATATCAAGTCTTTTAGCTAAAGCACTTACACAGTAGTTTTTTGTTAACAATAGTTTTATTATTTCTAATCGGTTTTTATCAGCCAAAGCTTTTAACCTCTTCAAGATTTTATCCATCTATCTCACCTGCCTTAACTTGTTTTTGCTTGTCTCTTCTCTAATAAATTTTTTATAAAATGAAAAGCCATCATTATTCCAAAAGCACTCGACATCCCCCAAATTAAAGCAATAAAGCCTGTTAAAACAGTATATATTATATTCTCAGACTTAATAGAACTTTTAAAAAGCTGAATAGCAGAAAAAATAAGTAAGGCACCTAATATACTGTAGGGGATAATATTAACCAATTCCTGTGAACCAAAAAAGAAAGCCACTAGTAAAAGTATAACTCCTGAAATTATATTGGAACCACCGGTTCTGGCTCCAAAACGATATTGTGCTGCTAGACCACCAGCTCCATGACAAATCGGAAAACCACCCAGAGGTGATGAAATAAGACACATTAAACCAATGCTGGAAACGATCTTTCTTTCAGGAATTTTACGATCAAGCAAATCTGTTATTAATAAAGAGGTTGCTAATACTGAATTGCCCAAGGTTAAAGGTAACTGTGGTATTGTCCCTTTAATAAAACCAGACCAGATCTCTCCTCCAGAGGGTAGGTTTAAAACTGGCCAGTTAAATGCTGTAAGGAGTGGAAAACCATGATAATATATTCCAATCCCCAGCCCTAAAGCAAATACTACTAAAGAAGAAATATCTTTTGTAGGTAGAAAATAGAATACAATAATAATTCCCACAGCAATTAAACCTAAACTCAAATTATCGGCTATAAATCCAAGAGCTGTTTTCCCGAGAGTTAAAGCTAAACCCAGTTGGATTCCCCGTATTAGCCATTTGGGAATATATTTTTTTATATATTTCATAGTACCTGTTAGACCAACTATTAAGAATATTATCCCGGTCATTATGCCTGCTCCAGCTATTTCAGGTGCTGTTAAAGACCCACTAATCGCTATAGCTCCAATTGCCTTCATCGGTTCTACCGGCATCGGTAATTTATAATAAAGGCCGGTTGCTATATAACTTAATCCAAAGAAAAAAAGCATTGGAGCCAGCTGAATATTAGTTACTGCTGCTACTCCAATTATTATTGGAATTAGGGTTCCGTAATCACCAATAGCTCCAGCAGTCTCTTCTAAATTAAACCTATAATCCTTTTCCATAATATTTATAGCTCACCTGTCTTTCTTTAGAATAACTAAATACTCAGAATGATATAGTCCTTATAGTATCCAAATACAATATTTTAAATCCTGAAAATATTAACTACCTTTTATTAATTTGTTTATTTACCAGTTCCCGATAAACATTATTGTCTTTCATTAGACTTTCATGAGTATCTAAACCTATTATTTCTCCCTCTTTTAAAACTCCGATCCGGTTTGCCTTATTTAAAGTAGCAAAGCGGTGGGCAATCATTAATACCGTCCTGTTTTTTAATAACTTATCCATAGCTTCCTGGATCAATACTTCTGTATAGGCATCTACACTGGAAGTAGCCTCATCAAGAATTAATATTTGGGGATCGGCTAACATAGCCCGTGCAAAAGAAATCAACTGTTTTTGCCCACCTGATAACTTAACTCCCCCTTGACCAACTCTAGTATTGTAACCTTCTGGTAAGTCCTTGATAAAATCATGAGCTTGAATTTGTTTGGCAACTTCAATAATTTCATTTTCTACTGCAGTTGGTTTCCCATATCTAATATTTTCTTTAATTGTAGTATCAAAAAGAAATACATTTTGGGGGACTACAGAAATTGTCTTTCTTAAAAATTCTATAGGTAGTTGTTTTAAATTAACTCCATCAATCAAAATTTCTCCTTCTTCTATCTCATAAAGCCTGGTCAAAAGATTTACTATAGTAGTTTTGCCGGCCCCCGTTGGACCAACCAGCGCTATAACTTCGCCGGGTTTAATTTCTAAATTAAAATGTTTTATAACTTGTTCCTCTTCATAAGCAAAACTAACTTCTTTAAATTCTATGTTCCCTCTAACCTTATCTGGTAATTGGGGTTTTGGTACTTCTTCAATGGCTGGTTTGATAGACATATATTCATATATGCGATCTAGAGCGGCTCCAGCAGATTGATAAGTATTATATACCTGGCTTAGGTCAGCCAGGGGTGCAAAAAACCTCCTTACATATCCCATAAAAGCTATAATTACACCTAAGGAAACTGCGCCCCTTACAAATCCCCAGCCTCCATAACCTAAAACTAAAGCTTCTCCTAGAACTTTACTCAAATTCATAACTGGAAAAAGGAGTGAAAAATAGGAGGCAGCTTTCAGGTTTGCCTTTAGATTTTTCCAGCTTAACTGTTTAAATTCTCCTGTGTTTTTAGCTTCTCTGTTTAAAGCCTGGATTAATCTAATACCGGAAAGATTTTGTTCGACATCAGCATTAAGCTCAGCTAATTTTTCTCTCACTTCTTGATAGGCTTTTCTCATTTTTTTACCCAAAAAATAGACGACAAAGAAAATGAAAGGTATTACTATAAAACTAACCAATGCTAGCCTTACATTTAATATTAACATTATTATGACTATCCCACTTACTGTAAAGAAATCATTAAGTAAGTGTACAAAACCACTTGATACTAGATCTGAAAGGGCATTTACATCATGGGTTACTCTCGACATTATATCACCTGTATTCCGCTTGTTATAAAAATCAATTGATAACCCCTGTATGTGTTGAAAAAGATCTTTCCTAATATTACCTACAATTCTTTGTCCTATCCAGTTGGAAAGATAAGTTTGGAAATATGAAAAAAACCATAATACTCCATAAGAAAGTACTATTAATATAAAAATTAAGTTCAAACCTGATAAATTACTCTCACTTATATAGCTGTCAATTGCTATTTTGCTTAAAAATGGTCCGGCAAGAGTGGCTATAGTAACCATAAACATACATAAAGTTGCAATAATTAAAGTTTTTATATGATTTTTTAAGTAGCTAAATAAAAACTTTAAGGCATTTTTATCAAGTTCTTGCAAAGTAAATTCTTCTTTTTCTCCCGAAGAAATTCTATGTCCAAATCCTCCTCTCATTATCTTTCATCCCCTTTTTTTAATACCTGATTATATACTTTATTATAAAAACCATCTGCTTTATTAATCAGTTCATTGTGTTTACCCTTTTCCTTAATTTCACCATCTTTAATCACTAAGATCTGGTCCGCATTCTGTACTGTCCATAACCTATGGGCGATAACAAAAGTTGTTCTATCTTTAATAACTGCCTTTAAAGCTTTCTGCATCTTATCCTCAGTTTCTGCATCTACACTGGAAGTAGGCTCATCAAGTATCAATAAGGCAGGATTGGTTAATAAAATTCTCGCCATTGCCAACCTCTGTTTTTGACCACCTGAAAGGGTTACTCCCCTTTCACCGACAGGAGTTTCATAACCTAAGGGTAGAGATTTAATAAAATCATTAATTTGAGCTATTTTAGCACATTCAATGATCTCTTCCATAGGAGCATCAGGTTTACCGTATGATATGTTTTCTTTTATAGAGGCACCAAATAAGAAGGTATGCTGCATCACAATACCAATCTGCTGTCGCAGGCTTTCTATAGTAACACCTTTAATATTATGACTATCTATCAGAATCTCTCCTTGATCTGGATCATAGAAACGGGGTAAAAGATGCAGCAAAGTACTTTTGCCAGCCCCGGTAGGACCAACTACAGCAACCGTTTCACCAGCCTTTACATTTAAATTAATATTTTTTAATACCTGTTTATTATTATCATAAGAAAAATTAACATTATTAAATTTTACATTTCCTTTAATTGTAGGTAACTCAAAAGCATCTGATGACTCTTCTATTTCTGAAGTTGTATCCATAACTTCAAATATTCTTTCAGCTGCTGCTGCAGCCTGACTACTTGCATTAATCATCATACCGGTTTGTCTTATTGGCCTTATTAGTAATGCAATATAGCTGATAAACCCAGCTAATGTTCCCAAAGTTATTATTTCATAAATAACTAAACGGCCGCCATACCATACAACCAGGGCGGTAAATAATCCCATTAAAAAATTGACATAGGGCATCCAGAAAGCTGAAACTTTAGCTGCTTTAACATTAATATCTATATATTCTCTGTTCTGTCGGTTAAATTTTTTCATCTCTTCTTTTTCACGACCAAAAAGTTTAATTACTTCTATTCCGACAAAGTTTTCCTGTACAAAATGAGTAAGTTGAGCAAATGTTCTCCTAACTTTTTTAAACATAGGCCTTACTCTTTTAGCATAAATATTCATACCAAATACCATTAATGGCAACATTATTAAATATAATATTCCCAATCTATAATCCCAAACTAACATAATTATGAAAATACCAATTAAAGTTAAAATGTTCTCTGTCAAATATACACTTACCCTGCCAAAAAACCGGTGTAAAGAATCAGCATCAGATGTCAGGCGGGACATTAGATCACCGGTCTTTGCTTCATCATAAAAAGAAAAGGAAAGATTATGTAAATGTTCAAATAATTTGACTCTCATATCATGTATTATATTTTGGGCAATATATTCTGAGATATAACTTTTAATAAAATCAAAAATCCCTTTTATTAAAGCAGAAGCAATCATTAAAAGACCAATCAACCATAAATAAGCTGGTTTTCCGGCTAGTATCATATTATCTATCCCATAACGAATTAACCAGGGTGGAACTAAAGCTAATCCGGTAGCAATTAAAACAGAAAACATCGCTAGTATAATTTTTTTCCAGTGAACTTTTGCATATTCTCCAAGCCTGGCTAAAGTTGATAACATCCTTGTTTCTGTTTTGTTATCTTTAGACTTATCAATTTTAACTCTAGGCTGTCGAGAAGTATTTTTGTTTTTATTCAATTACTAATCACCTCTAAGTAAATTTCATACATTTGTTTTTATATCCTTAAATATCAACTTATTAAAAGCCTGATATATTATATATATTTATTTAAGCATATGCTAAATTAGATTATAACATCCTTAATTAATTTCTGCAATTAAAAAATAAAAATCCCAAATCCAGAAAATCAATCCTGAAATTTGGGAACACTTTCGGAACACAAAATTTTTTTAATTTAACGAAACCTCATGGTTTCATTCATATCATTGGAGGAGAGACGGAGAATCGAACTCCACACCCTTCGGCTTCAACAAATATCAAATATGAATTATAAATATCATTTTTAACCTTTTCTCATTTTATCCTTATACATTAAAGCATCATTTTTTTATAAGATCTTCAATTGTAATGATGATCTTGCAAAACACTAATAGCTATTTTAAATTTATTCTTCTATGAAACTTTATTTTTGAAAATTTAATTTTTAATTAATTCTTCTCAACTAATCTACTCATGTATACTTGTGATAAAGATAGTTGACCATCTTCTCAACCATCTCCAATTTCTTCTAATACCTCTATTGTTAAATATTCCAGTTTTTCAATGTCTTTATTTACCTGAAAAAAATTTTTGATATTTCAGCAGCTTGAATGCAATTAATTCTAAGTTTTACAGTTTTAAAATCTCAATTTCTCGGTCTACTGCTACCATCAAAACTCTTCCCTTTTTATATA
>JBNJDV010000084.1:0-5906 GCA_051745185.1 Bacillota bacterium | reverse complement strand
CTTTGTTTATTAATAAATATACTTGACTTGTTTATATTATTAAACATTAAAAGGCTAAATACCTCTAAAAAAACATAATTAATCTCTATATTGCTATATATTTCACTTAGTTTACATTACCTTTTATCTGTTTTATCTTTTTTTCATCTAATAATGTCCCAAAACTTCTTAAGCCTGCAAGCTTAAAACCATGTTTTTTAGCTAAACGATTAATTTCTTTAACTTTTGATATATATATATCAGAACCAAGACTAAAACTTTCAAACTTTGATTCCAATGTTAATAACATTGTCTCAGCCATGCATGCATAAGCGTTTTGCCCGGGAACTCCAAAGTTGAAGTTAAAATTCACATCACCTGGTATATTGACAATACCTCCCTCAATCACTAATATATCATTTCTTTTCTTTCCAACATCTTTAGCAACATCCCTAGGTCTAGCTACATCACAAACTATAGAACCACTTAATAAATCTTCTGCATCTATTAGTGACTCCACAGCACCTGTAACAGTAATAATAATTTTAGATCTTTTCAGACTATCTTTAATATTATCTGTATAACTAATTTCAATATCTTTATTTTCAGATTTAATTGATTTTTTAAGTTTTTCCAACTTATTCATATCACGGCTGACCAATTGTAATCTATTAACATCTTTAGCCATCAATCTACTTACTGTTTTACCAATTGATCCATTCGCACCTATAACAGTAACTGTTTCATCTGCTAATTTTAAACCCATTTTCTTTGCTGCTAATTTTGTGCCTTCTATAGCAGTAGCTACTGTATAACTGTTGCCTGTTGTTATCGGTATATTTGAATTTTTAGCTACAGTTACTCCTTTTTTACCCACAACAGAAGTAAAAGAGCCCAATCCAACAATATTTACTCCTTTTTTTTCTGTTTTTTTAACCGTTTCAATGATTTTATCTACAACAAATTCTTCCTTTAAGTTAATAATTTGATCTGATGTTAAAGGACAGCCATAGAAGTATCCTTTAATTTCTTTACCTGTTTTTGATTTAATACCTGTAATTTCTGAGACTTTAAAAGGTGGAACATGTTTTGTTGCTTTTTTTAACAAATCTTGTGGTAGTTTTTTCATCCAACCAAACTTTCTATAAAAATCATCAAAACTTAATGGATGTATTATAAATGCAAATTTATCCAAAATTAATCATCCTTTCAATTCTCAAAAGTAATATAGTTAGGCTTAAAATCTAATTTTTTTAATAAATCAATATAATCTTGTTTAGTAATATCAGCTGATTTTTTATTAATCATTGAAACTAATACAGCTTCCATAACATTAGTTCCAAAGGTCCTGCCGTTTAAATTTGGTGTAGTAGTAACTATTGCTTTTGCATTTCTATCTTTTAACATCGATATATCATTTTCTGTTGTAGTATTAGTTAATATTATTTTATTATCTATTTTTTTAGGAAGATGTGCTTTTATGTAGTGATAATCTCCTGCTATAATATCAGCTTCATCATAATATTTTTTAAATTTATCATTACTGTTTTTCTCAATATCTTGTTTATCTCCAGTTGGATATACTAATTCAAAGGGGAGTTTAGTAACTATTGGAGCTACTACACTTGCTACGACCTTTAAAATTTTCAAAGATTTAATCCTAAGCGGTACACCCAACCCAAACATTAAGTCACCACAAACAACTTCTGCTCCCCTTTCATAAAAAGCCTCTGCCATACCAAATCTATCCATAGCAGAAGTAATTAAAACTTTCTTTGTACTTAAATCAAAACTCAATTCATCATCTATGTATTTAACTGCTATTCTTTCAAGGGTATTTTTTAAACCTGATCCATCAACAACAGGAGTTTTTTTTACATCTTCTATCAGTTTTTTTGCATCCTTAAATTCATATTCCTTATCACCAACTTTTATTGATAAATCTATTCCCCCCATACCAAAAGCATCATATTTACCATCTAGTTTAGTAAAAAGTTTTTTTGCTAGTTTTTTATCACCATTAGTTCCTTTTCTTTCAATAGAAATTATTTCACCTAAAAATTTAGTTTCCACTTTATGATCTCTCTTATCAGATCCTAGACTTATACTTATTACCTTTTTCATCTAATCCCCTCATTTCTTAAAAGGAATCTAATATATTTTCAATTTCTTTTGGATCTACATATTTATTTTCATTAATGGGTGATTCACCTATATTAAGTCCAATAACTTTACCATCAAGTAATTTATCAACAAGGTCCAATCTCATATCAGATCCTATAAAGATAGTTAAATCAAACTCTTTTAATTCTACAAGTATTTCTATAACATCATTAAAAATCTCTAGTCCTGATTTCTTTTTTATAAAATCCCATCTTTCTTTTTCTGTCATAACTAATGTATATTCTAAACCATGCTTTTTTGCAATATCTATTATCTCTTGTTTGTTTTTAACCGGGAATCCGACCAAAGCAATCTTATTACCTCTCCTTATTTCTCCAATACTCTCCAATCTTGAAATAAATGATCTTTCTAAATTTAATTCTTCAGCTACTTTAGATTGAGAATAACCAGACTGTCTTAATTTTAATATTTTAGATATTGTTTTATCTAAATACTTACTGTTGATTACTTTGTTACCAATTCTATAAAATTGCATATGATCCCCCTTTCTATGCACAATTCTGTGCACATAAACATTTTATCATTTTACTATTATAAATGCAAAAAAGGACCATCAAATTAATTTGATGATCCTTATCTATTCAATCTGTTATATATTTTAAATATCTATTTAGAAATAAGTTTAATTTTGTTTTTTATTCAAAATATTTTTATATTCATTTAAAACATCAATAATTTCTTTTTTATTAGTTAATTTATTAATCTTATCTTTTACATAAGTAGAATTTTTCATTCCCTTTATATACCAGCTGATATGCTTTCTCATTTTTGGTACTGCAACTTCTTCGCCATAATAATCTGCTGCTCTTTTTAGATGTTTTATAGCCATATCAATTTTTTGTTCAACATTTGGTTTATCTAAAATTATTGACTCTCGAAAATATTTTTTTAATCTTTTAATAAGCCATGGATTACCTTGAATACCTCTTGCAGCCATAATTCCATCACAGCCGGTTCTATCAAACATCTTTTCTGCACTACTAATGTCATATATGTCTCCACTGCCAATAACCGGTATATTTATAGCTTCTTTTACCTTTTTAATAATATCATAGTCTACATTTCCTGAATAATACTGTTCTCTAGTTCTACCATGTACTGCAATTAAAGCCACTCCTGCATTGTCTGCAATTTTTGCAATTTCAACTGCATTTACACTGTTTTTATCCCAGCCAGACCTAATTTTTAATGTTATTGGAATATCAGCTGTTTCCACCATAGCAGTAAGAATTTCTTTTGCTTTTTCAGGATTTTTCATGAGTGCTGAACCTGCACCTGTTTTAACAACTTTAGGAGCTGGACAACCCATATTTAGATCTATAAAATCTGGCTTATATTCTTTTTGGACTATTTTTAAAGCCTTAACTATAAACTCGGTTTCTTCCCCAAATAGTTGTATATTTATATATCCATCATCTTTAATTTTATAGTCTAAAAGTTCTTTAGTTCTTCTGCTTCCATACACCAATCCTTTACTTGAAACCATTTCACTATATATTAGTTTAGCGCCCATTTCTCTTAAAATTTGTCTATATGGGTAATCAGTGATCCCAGCCATTGGTGCAACGATAATAGGGGGTTCAATTTCTTTATCCTTAATTATCATCATTCATCATCCTGTCTTATATCATTAAGTTTTGCTAAATAATATAGCCCATCAAGAGTTAAGAATGGTTGAATGTGATCAATTAAATCAATTTCACTACCTATTAGTTCAGAATAACCCCCTGTAGCAATAACTGTGGGATTACCATCAATTTCTTCCTTAAACATATTAATTAATTTTTCAACTTGACCCATGAATCCATGAAAAATACCAGATTGTGTTCCACTCACTGTATTTTTCCCTATAGCTAAGTTAGGTCTTTTTATTTCAACTCTTGGTAATTTTGAAGCATGTTTAAATAAGGAATCAGTAGAAACACCAATACCCGGTGCAATTGCTCCACCTTCATAATTGCCTGTTTTCGAAATATAACAAAAAGTTGTTGCTGTTCCAAAATCAACAATAATTAATGGACCCCCAAATTTTCGATAACCAGCAACTGCATTCACAATGCGATCAGCCCCAACTTCTCGCGGATCTTCCATTCTAATATTCATCCCAGTTTTTATTCCAGGACCTATAATAATTGGTTTTAAATCAAAGTATCTAATCGCAGTTTTCTCTAATATTCTAACAACCTGAGGCACTACACTTGAGATTATTATACCTTCAATCTGATTTATTTTAACATTGTCAAATGAAAAAAGATTATTAAATAGAATACCGTATTCATCAACAGTTTTTTTATAATCAGTTGAAACACGCCAGTGATCTAACATTTTATCATCTTTATAAATTCCCAAAACTGTATCTGAATTACCTATATCAATGGTTAAAATCATATATTTACACCTCTTAGCTTAACCAATTTTAATAGTATTATATATAATTTTATACATTATTACAATAAAAAATACCCGGTTTAACCCGGGCATTTTTTAATCTATATTATTTTATTACTTTTATAGTTGATCTGGATGAGTT
The DNA here is from genome assembly GCA_051745185.1 of Bacillota bacterium. Lineage (GTDB taxonomy): Bacteria > Bacillota > Halanaerobiia > Halanaerobiales > M55B127 > M55B127. Next base: position 1,213 of record JBNJDV010000084.1, on the reverse strand, counting down.
GGAACTTCTATTTCTCCGTCAATAATTTTTTGTTTATAATCATCAACTGTGTCAAGGACCTCTTGTGAAAGCATATTTTCAGCTTGTGGACGGTAGATTCCAACACCATCATCATCTAAACCATATGCTTGTAAACCAGATTCAAATTCACCTTCTACAAGTTTTTTAATCTCGTTATATACAGCATTGTCTACTCTTTTGATCATACTAGTTAATACATTAGAAGGAGCTAAGTGGTTTTGAGGTGAGTCAACACCTATAGCATATAGGCCTCTTTCATTTGCAGCTTTGATTACACCAATACCACAAGCACCTGAAGCGTGATAAATTACATCTGCACCTTGGTCAAACTGAGTAAATGCTAACTCTTTACCAGCTTGAGGATCATCAAAAGAACCAGTATACGCTATAGTTACTTCTGCGTCAGGTTTAACAGCTTTTACCCCAGCACGGAAACCAGCTTCAAACTTCTTAATTAAACTCATTTCCATACCACCGATAAAACCAACTTTATTAGTTTCTGTTCTCATACCAGCAACTACACCAGCTAAAAATGATCCGGTGTGCTCATCAAAAGTAACTGAAACTACATTGTCACCTTCAACTACAGCATCAATAATACCAAAATTAACATCTGGATACATTGTAGCAACTTCGCCCATTGCATCTGTAAATAAGAAACCAACACCCCATACCAAGTCATAACCTTGTTCAGCTAAACTTGAAAGATTAGGTGTATAGTCGGTCATAGTATTTGACTCGATAACATTGATTTCTACATCAAAGTCTTCTTCAGCTCTTTGTAGACCTCTCCATGCAGAATCATTAAAAGATTCATCACCTAAGCCACCAACGTCAGTAACCATACCTACTTTAAATTCTTGAGCCATACCTATTGTTGTAAAGCCCATAATTAATGTTAATGTCAATGCGAGAATTACAAATAAACTTAATTTTTTCAAATCAACTTCCCCCTTTTAGAGTTTTTTATTATTATTTGTTGGTAAAAGAAATATTATTTCCAACATTATCAGCATCAAATATAATATTCAAGAATAAATATATTATTCCTGCTTATATGATGCTAAAATTTTAAAGAATTCTTTTCAATACTTACATCTCCTGCGATAAAAGTTTTACTTATACCAGAGTCTAATTTCAATTTTAATTCTCCATTTTTAGTTATATCAATTACTTTCCCTTTATATTTTTT
>JBNJDV010000083.1:0-6035 GCA_051745185.1 Bacillota bacterium | reverse complement strand
TGATTTAAATAAACAATAGCTTTTGCCATCTGTTTCACCTCCCGTAAGTTAAAATTCTTTCATTGTTTTAGTGGACCAACCAGCAATTTGGTCTCCACAAAACATTGAATTATTTTCCATAATTATTGAACCATCTTCTTTTACAGAAGAGCCTAAAATCTCATCATCTTCCCACCCACCGGAAAGACCGTCTCTAGCAAGTGCCTCTAATTCACCAATAACGGTATCCATAGGAGGAAGTTTAATAAGTTCAGATACATTACCGGTTGATACTAAAGCATCTGCTTTAGGATCTAATGTTACGAGAGGTTGAGATCCTCCATCACGACCGGTTGCTTCATTACTTACACCAACTGTTTTTACACCAGCATCTTCAAGTGCAACTAAACAAGCTATATAGTCTGCATCAGGATTACCATAACCTTCTTCAGTAACTAATGCAGCATCTGCACCTAGAGATTTTGCCATTTGTGCTACAAATTGTGCTGCTCGTTCTTTTTGATCCATAGCAACATTAAGATTAGACATAATTACACCTAAAAAGTTAATAGTTTCACCATGTTCTTGATACAGTCTTTTGATTAATGGAAAGTTTTGAAAATCATATGTTGACCATTTTGAAGAACAGGGCATAAAACTACCAGAAATCATCGCTCCATCTAAAACTTCATTAGGATGCATAAAGGTAGGTAACATCCTGTTAGTGTCCCAACCATAGTTTAAATCATTGTATCCTGGGTCTTCCATTTGGGATTGGGGCTGCATAACCATAACTACACTTGGTAATGAATTTACTTTGTCAGATCTCTTTGTAACTGGATCTAGTTGATAGCTTTCAACTTCTTCAGGTTCTTGGTCTTTTAGAGTTTTACCTAAATACTCTGACAATCTCATTCCTGCCCACCGTAAGGCATGGTTTTTCTTTTGTTGTTCGTGTTTTTCAAATTCTTCATCAGTATCTGCAACTAAAACAACATTTTTTAATTTTGAGAAGTATGTATACTTAGCACCTTTACCTCCCATATCAATTAAACCGTCCTGGAAACCTCCCCAATGTTTACCAACGACAAGTACACTCATATCTTTTAATGCAAGCGTCCTACCGTCTCCAGCTTGTAATAAGCTTCCTGTAACACCGGGAAAAACCGGTCCACCATCTTCACGATAACGAGGTTCTATCGCTTCTTTAACCGGTACCAGGCGGACCATATCACCAGGCTTTACTATTTTAAGGTCAGCCTCTGTGATATGTTCATCTTTATAAACAACTTCCAGTGCTTCTTTTTTATTAATGGTTAATATACCATCATTGAAAGCTGTTTTGTTTCCAAACTCAATATCTTTAACATAAAAATTACCGAGTTCGAGTTTCACTATCGTCCACCTCTTTTCTTAAAGTAATTATTAATTAAAATATACAGTAGGAATTATGCAAATTGAGAATACTTTTCGCGATAAATTGATACTTCATCAGCGATTTCATCTACATCTAAAACCATTTCCATCATTGAGACTTGTTCATCATAAACTTCAGAATCTACCTCATCTTTAATTTCAGGTTCTAAAATATGATAACACGCGAGTCCTAACTGGACTCCTGCCAATGGACCTGCAAATGTAGGATCACCGTTTGTAACTGTTTCACATGCTAGACCAGAAGCTTCTGCTTCTGCTCCACCCAAGATTACTACTAAGTTTTCCTTACCGTGTTTTTCAGCTAAATCTTTAACACGTTGCTGATTCTCTAGGTCCATGGCTCCTGCGCTTGTTCAGACGAAACATTCAGTAGTAGTAAATACTACTTCAGCACCAGCAGATTTAATACATTCTTCTATTGCTGGTCCGGGAACGCCATCTCTGTCACCTAAAATTATAACTTTTTTTCCTTCAAGCATCTTATTGACACCTCCAAATGATTTTTAATTTTCACAAAATTATAATATCATAATCATGATTATATATCAACCATGTTTGTGAAAAATTTATTAGATTTTGCAAAAAAGTAGCTGCAACATTTAAGTTGCAGCCAAATATTTAATATTACTTTATCAATTATTAAAAAACTGTTTGTGAATCTATGGGAGTTTGTAATGCATCAAGAGCTTTTAAAACAAGCCCATTTCTAATTTCTTTTTGTTTTTGTTTTGCTAAGTTTGGGTCTCCTAGAGGATGTGGAATAGCTACAGCTGGAACAATCCTATTTGCCCCTACTGTTTTTGATATAGGTATAACTGTAGCAATATGAACCACTGGAATTCCTGCTCTTTCTATTTCTTTCACCATTGTTGCACCGCAACGTGTACAGGTTCCTCAAGTTGAGGTTAGTATTACTGCCTGAACACCATCCTCCAGTAAATCTTTGGCTATTTCTTGTGCATATGCTTTTGCATTTGCAACTGAAGTACCATTTCCTACTGTTGAATAATAGTATTTGTGTAGTTTTCCAATCTTACCTTCGTCTTCCATATCACGCAATACATCTACAGGTAAAACACAGTTTGGGTCTTCATTTGCATAAACAGGGTCATAACCCCCATGTGCTGTTTCATGTGTTTTTTTATTCATTTCATAAATATCTTCAATGCTGTACTTGCCAAATTTTGAAGCACTTGAAGATTCGATATGATCTGGATTTCCTTTTGGTACAATACCACCTGAAGTTACAAGTGCTATTGTTATATTTTCTATGTCTTTTAATGGAGCTACCGGGTCTACTCGATCAAAATCAGGCATAGGATACTCAGTTTTAAAGTCTTTACCATTTAACTTTGCAACCAGCATATCCACTGCTCTTTTTGAACCCCGATCTTTGACATAAGTATTTTTTCTAATACCCCTTGGTAGATAGCCTTCTTTTTCTGGTAGTCCTAAATCACCTTCTGTTTCAATATATCTTTTAACCAAATTAACCATATCTGGCAGGGCTGTTCGCATTCCTGCTGCTGAATCTGAGGTTTCAACAAAGTAGGCAAACTGTTTATACATATCATATCCTGGATTTTCAGGATAAATACCTGAAACAACCGGGATATCTAAACTAGAAGCTACTTCTGCAACTCCACCACAGGCCATACCGTAACGGCCTGCATTAAAAGCAGGGCCTGCTATAACTAAGTCTGGATTTATATCCTGTAATACTTCTTTTATTTCAGCCTGCACTTCATCTTTGTGTTCATTAAAATAGCTGTCACCACAGATAATAGTGCTAATAATTTCTGCACTTTCACCAAGAGCATTATTAAATGCATTACCTGGTCCTACAGGTTGGTCTAAAACTCTTGGAGAAATATTAGCTTTCTCTTCTCCACCAATCTGACCAAAAAATTGGTTTAAATAATGTACAACTCTATATTTCTTCATTTATGTTATGCCCCCTTTCTATTGGGAACTCTTATTTTGTATAATCAGAATACATTTCCCTATATTTTTTAGTTTCTTCAATTATTCCATCAACATCTAAAACCATTTCCATCATAGATATCTGCTCATCATAGATATCTTCATCTATTTCATTTTTAACTTCAGGTTCTAAAATATGGTAACACGCGAGTCCTAACTGGACTCCTGCCAATGGACCTGCAAATGTAGGATCTCCGTTTGTAACTGTTTCACATGCTAGACCAGAAGCTTCTGCTTCTGCTCCACCTAATATAACTACTAGGTTTTCTTTTCCATGTTTTTCAGCTAACTCTTTGATCCTAGCTTGATTTTCCAAATCCATAGCTCCTGCGCTTGTTCAGACGAAACATTCTGTTGTTGCAAATACAACTTCTGCGGAAGTTGTTTCAATACATTCTTTGATAGCTGGTCCTGGGACACCATCTCTATCTCCAAGAATAGCTACTTTTTTACCTTTTAACATTAACAAACACCTCCGTATTTTTTAATATCCTCTTGCTGTTAATTTATTAAAACCTAACTCATTAGTTGAACCAGTGATAGCTTGGATTTCAACTGTAATACTTCCATCAGCTTTAATATTTCCATCAAAACCACCGGCGATAACATTAGCAGTTTCATTGTAACCAATTGTTTTATCTAATGGTGGTAAGGTAATTACTTCATTGGCATTACCTGCTGTTACAACTGCATCTGCTCTTGGGTCTGCATCAGCTAGAGACTGAGAACTTCCATCTCTACCGGCATATTCATCTGTAATTAAAACTGTTTTTATACCTTTTTCTTCTAACTTTTTACAGTTCATAATTAGGTCTGCATCAGGATTACCAAAACCTTCTTCAGAAACGATTGCCGCATCTAAACCCATCTGTTCAGCTAATTTTGCTGTTAGGTTTGAAGACCTTTCTTTATCTGCTAAGGTAACATTTTCATTTGTAATTATTACTCCTAAGAAGTTAAAGTCTTTCCCATGCCTTTTATACAGATCTTCAATTACAGGATTATTTTGATGCAGATAGGTAGCATTCTTATCACAGGCAGATACACAGTTACCGCTAATTATGGCTCCATCCATAATTTCTGTTGGAGACATTAAAGTTGGCAAAATCTGTTTTGCATCTACACCATATACATATGTATCATGTAATAATCCTTGGCTTTGCAGCATATATACATATCCTACTTTGGGAAGGTCTGGATACTGGTCATGTGCTTCATAAAATGATTTATTTTCATATTCTTCAATAGTATCCTCTTTTATATCTTTAGCAGCTTTAGCCAAATATCTAGCTGCTTTAAGTCCAACCATTCTAACTATTTCCTCGTGTTCATGCTGTTGTAGGTCATCTTTAACAGTACAGTTTATTACAACATTATTAAACTTAGAAAACGGTGTGTAATCAGCTCCTGGTCCAGTCATATCAATAATCCCTTCCTGGAAACCAACTATATTACCTGTTGTTACAACTGTACATCCTTTCAATGCCAATGTTTTACCAGAACCAACAACCTTTTCATCAGATAGAAAGCCCGGGAAAACACCACCTTCACCTTCTACTTTTATTCTGGGTTCAATAACATCTTTTACCGGAATTATTCTTACACTATCTCCCGGTTTCACAAGATCAATTTCAATGGATTCAATATCTTCACTGCCATTTATTGTATCTAAAAGTTCATCTTTATTTATATATAGAACATGATCCTCGATCTTAGTTTGATCATCAAAACGAATATCATTAATTTCTATCTTGCCTAATTCTAATTTCACAACTTCACCCCTTTCTTATAACTGGTTATAATAGCTATCTAAAACCTCTTCGATATCTTCTATCTCAAGGTCATCTCCAGTGAGGTGTTCCTTTTTCTCACCATTTTTATAAAAAACTAAAGAAGGTAATCCTAATACCTTTTGACTTATTGCCAGACGGCGGTTGCCTTTAATATTCAACTTGGTAAACTTAATTTTGTCACCATATTGATCAGCTAGCTTTTCTAGATCTGGCATCAACTCTAAACAAAGATCACAATTATCGCTCCAAAAATCTACTACAACAATACCTTCTGAATTAATAACTTCAGAATCAAAGTTATCTTTATTTAACTCTATTATCTTAATCACCTCCCTTTGTTAGTATTATTATTTAAGATCAATTGATTTAAAAGCACTATCAATTAAAGTTAAATCTATAGTTTGATAATCATCCTTAATTTTATCACTAAAACTTTTATTATTTTTTTTATTAGATTTAAACTGCTGATATTTATAATACGAATTTTCATAGTTTTTTAAAGATTGATAGTCCAATTTATCTCCTTTTTTTAATACTATGGATCTATATGGATTTTGATATGGCTTTATACTACCTGCAAGTGGATGAGATATTAGTATATAACCTTTATGAATTAAATCACGAGTCTTTTCAAAAATTTTTTCAATAGTTATCTCTCTTATTATTTCTACATCTAAATCCTCATATTTAGAAATTAATTTATTATTATTTGTTACTATCACATATTTTTTCATAAATTTCTCCTTTTAAATATAAAAAAGACAGAATAGCAATGATAAACCATTACTACTCTGTCTTTAAACCTGAGAGATTACCCCTAAAGGCTGCTCCTTCGGTGTTTAA
>JBNJDV010000082.1:0-6042 GCA_051745185.1 Bacillota bacterium | reverse complement strand
CCTTTTTACACCTTTTTGTTTAGAGATCTTATAACCTTCAAAAATCTGTTCTTTAGTTAAACCATATTTAACTTCAGAAGGATTACCCATTATAAATCCACCATCTCTGCGTTCACCGGGATTATATCTAAATGATATCAAATTAGGAATACCGCCATGTTTTTCTAGAAATGGTATATGTGAAATATCATCTAAGTTTATAATTGCACCTAACTCTCTTGCCTTTTCATACTCCTCAGCTGGAGTATTGTTTGAAGTAAACATTATATCTTCACCGGTTATTCCAATTTTTTCAGATAAAATTAATTCTGTTAAAGAACTGCAGTCCATTCCAAAACCAACATCTTTTAAAACTTTCATTATAAATGGGTTTGGAGTTGCTTTAACAGCAAAGTATTCTTTAAAACCTTTATTCCAGCTAAAAGCATCTAAAAACTCTCTTGCATTTTCTTTCATTGCCTTTTCATCATAAATATGAAAAGGGGTAGGATGTTTTTTAATTATTTCTTCTAACTTTTCTTCATTAAAGGGAAGTTCTTTTTGCATTAATTTATTCACCGCCGTTAATTTATTGATTAACCATCAAATTGTCATTTAATAATACTACCGATTTTTTATAGTTTGCTCTATCTATTACAAACTGAATATTTACCTGACTTAATGAAATAGATACACAGTTTATATTTATATCATTTTCACCTAATACTCTTGCTGCTTTAGCTAAAATATTGGGTTTGCTTATATTAGAACCAATAAGACAGACCATCGCTATCTTTTTTATTTTAATACTTTTATACTTATCTTTTAATTCATCAATTAATCCATCAGTTAGATCTTTTTCCCAAATAACTTGAGAAATACTATTTGCATTAGTTGCTTTCATTACATAACTAATATTATATTTTTTAAATAATTTCATGATTTCATAATCAAAACCAACTTCTCCAACCATAGAAGTATCATGTATTTCAATTACAACTAACTTTTTTGACCCGGCAATTATCTCGATTTTTGAATCCTTTACTACATAATCTTTTGTTATTATAGTACCAGGATGGTCTGGTTCAAAAGTGTTTTTAACAACTAACTTTATTCCTGACAATTCCAAGGGTTTAGATGCCTTGGGATGAATTGCCTCCATACCAATATCAGCTAACTGATCTGCTACATCATAATTTGTTTTTCCAACTGGTACTGCTTTCTTTTTACCCACAAGCTCTGGATCAGCAGATGATAAATGATGTTCTTTATGAATAATAGCTTGTTCTGCTTTTAGATATGTAGCTACTCTAGAAAAAGTGATTTCAGAATAACCTCTGTCATATTTAGTGACAAGTCCACCCTTATCCTTTGTATAACCAGGGACAATTATTATTTTATCCTTTAGATTAATACCTTCAAACATTTCCTTAATTCTTTCTTCCATTGTAAGCTGGCTTCTATCATAAAAACCGGTCAAATCTACAAATTTTGTATTTATTCCTCTGTTTGATAATATATTTGCTGAATTGAAGGCAGAATGAGCTTCTCCAATAGAGGCTAAAATTTCACGAGCAGCTGAAAATATGTTTTCTTCTTTTATATATCCAGAAGACAGTATCTCTTCCATCGAATCTAAATATTTTTTAGTATGCTTTATTCTTTTTTTAATAAATTGATTCGCTTCATCTAGATCAAGACCAAGATATTCAAAAGTTTTGTTAATTTCAATTAAGTAATCTAATAGATCATCCAGCTTTTGTTTATATATATCTTCGTTATTAATAAAACTTTTATATATACCAGGTTTTAAGTTCTTTTTGTCTTCTAATAAAAGATCTGTAACCTTAGCATAAGCAGAAACAATAAATACTCTGTTATAGCTAAAATCTTCACTTTTAGGGTCACGAATTATATTATTAAGAACATCTTCATACTTGACCATAGATGTACCGCCAATTTTTTCTACAGTTAACAAGATATGATACTCCCTTCAAAATCAGTATGTATTGTATTACATTATAATACTACAATTATAAATTATCAATTATAATTATAATAAATATATTTATCACAAGTTAAAAAGATCTCCTTCTTTTAGAAAATTAATTTCATCAAAATCCACTTTGTTTACATAATCAATCCTCAAAATTGGATTGGTGTGATTAAAATGGGTAAAAAAGATCTGTGAATTATTTTTCTGTAGTACTCCATTTTTGAGCTTTCTTATTGTTTCTTTAATAGGAGGATGGGGTACATCCTTTATATTTCTTCCTCTAATCTCCATTAATTCTTCATTAGAATAGAAAGTTCCATCAAGAAACAATAGATCAACTTCATTACTTATTGTATTGAACTTTTCAGTAAAGGTATCCCAACTGTCTATATCTGGTAGATAAAAAGCCGATTTATTTCTTCCTTTGATAATAAATCCGGCAGTATCACTTAATTCCTGCCGATGCGGTATTTCAATAGGAATTATGTTTAGATTATTTGAGAGTTCAATAGCGTTTTCAAATTCAAAAGTCTTAACCTTTATATTTTCATTATCAATTAATAGTTTCCAGGGTTGATTGGTATTTAAAAAGTTTTTTAAGCTCTTGCTGGTATGAACCAATAAATTATTACTGTTGATGACTTCTTTGCCAAAAAATAACAAACCTGGATAATGTCCCATATGAGCATGAGTTATTAAAATCCCTTTTAGATGATCTTTAGGAAATCCATTTTCTTTAGCTGTTTTATTTAACATATTTAACTGTTCAAAAAGTCGAAAAGTAGGGTCTATCAAATAACTACTTTTATCTGCAGTATCTAAAATACCGATAGATGCAGGATGTCTAATTAAACTTTTATTATTTAGAGCATTTATACAGTTCGGACAATCACAATTAGGCTGGGGATAGCCGCCATCTTGGGCTGTCCCCAGAACTTTAATTATAATATCTTTCATCATGCATCTTTCCTTAAATTTACTTTATCTTCAACATCAACTTTAGCTATTGATATACCAGTAAGTCCATAAAATATATTTATTAAAATAACCAACATTGGGAAAAATAAATATGGTATAAATTCTGCCGGCTGTGCTCCTAACATACCTGCTGCAAATATTGCTGGTACACTCCAGGGTACTAATGTTATTCCCACTGTACCACCTGCTTCAACATTCCTACTTAAGTTTTTTGTATGTAGTCCCATCTCTTTAAAACTTTTTGAAAACATTTTTGCCGGTATTATAATAGCTAATACCTGAGCACCGGTACTTAAACCTATTAAAAACGCAGTCATTAAAGAAGTTACTAATAATTTTTTAGTACTGTCAATCCAGGTCATCATTTTTTCTAAAATAGTATCTAATATACCAACCTTTTGCATTATTCCACCTAAAGCTGCTGCTGTGATTAAAAGTATAATAGTTCCCCCCATTGAGGTAATTCCACCTTTAGAAAGTAGACTATTAATCATCCCAATATCGCTATTGCTGCTGAAACCAGAAGTAAATGAACTCAAAACTTCAACTAAACTAGCACTTTGAAATACCATAGCAAAGATTCCACCTAAGATTGACATCGATAATAAAGTAGGAATGGCGGGTGTCTTACGAACTGCCAATAGAATTGTAATTAAAGGTAAAATAAATAGAAGTGGTGTAATATAAAACATGCTTTCTAGACCCTGCATTAAAGTATTAATCTGTTGTGTGCCTTCAAAACCTCCTCCTACCTGGGCTTGACCAACACCCCAGTATATAATCAATGATAATATAAAAGCAGGGATAGTATCCCACAGCATATGTCCTACATGTTCAAAAAGAGTACACTCTGCCATTGCTGCTGCAATGTTTGTAGTATCTGATAAAGGTGAAAGTTTATCACCAAAAAATGCACCTGATATAATCGCCGCTGCTGTAAGTGGTGTTGCAAAACCCATGGCATTCCCAACGGCAATTAAAGCTATACCTACAGTAGCTATCGAAGTAAAAGAAGTACCCAGAGTTGTCGAAACAATAGCAGTTATTAAAGCCGCTAGAGGCACAAAAAATGCTGGCCTTAAAAACTTCAAACCATAAAATATCATTGCTGGAATTGCACCACTTAATATCCAGGTCCCAATTATTGATCCCACAATTAGTAATATAAAAATAGCAGGTAAGGCATTTGAAACTCCTTCTTTTAATCCATCAAGTAATTCATCCCAACTGAAATCAAATACATATCCTATAATACCAGTAGCAACTACACCACTTAAAAGAGGAACAATCATTCCTACTTTCCAATAAAAAACAGAAAAAGCTCCTGCTAGTAATAATACTATAATTGGTAAAGTTGCTGTCATAAAACTCATTTTTCTTTTTTTCATTTTCTACTACCTCCTCGATTATTTATAATCTCAAAACAATAAAAAGTGTTATAAAATTAAAAAAGCCGCCCCTTATATCAGGGCGACGTATGCGCGGTACCACCTGAATTAATTCTGATTACATATAAAAAATAACCAAAATAACTCTATTGAGAGCTAACACTCTCTCACCAGATAACGATGGAAACGGCCTAGTCTACTACTATTTCAACCGGCAACTCAGGGGTGTATTTCAGCTATTAAGCTTACTTCTTCCCCACTCATAGTTTTTATTATTTGAAATTATTGTAAGTAATTATATAGTAGCAGTATTAAGTTGTCAAGGATTTTGATAAAAATAACTTTTTTAAATATCCAAATGAAAATGGAATATTTTTCTTGACATAATTAAAACATAGTGTTAAAATTATATTCAAATAAATAATAATTATAAATTCCATGAGCAAGAAAAGTAACTTTTTATATTTCATTTACAGAGAACCGACACTGCTGAGAATTCGGTAATGAAATATTAAAGTGAATGGCCTTGTTAGAAGCAGGGGGAAATATCTTTTTAAAGATAGATTATCCTGAGCCGGTTCTTTAACCGTTATCTTAAATAGAATTCATCTTCTAACAGATGGCTTCTACTGAGAGAGTTAATCATTGGTTAACTAATAAGGGTGGCAACACGGAATATTAATCTTTCGTCCCTATAAGGGATGGAAGTTTTTTATTTTGTGGTTGCCGCCCTATTTTTATTAATTAAATAACTATTGAAAAGAAAGGACTGATTTTATTGTATGACTTAAAAATTGTTGTTGAAAGTATTGAAGGTTTCTGTGATTTACCAATGAAAGTCGGAGATTATTTTACAGTAAAAGGTGGTAAAATTGAAATCCCAAATAATAAACATATTTGTCTATGGGCTTTACAAAGCATTATGCCTATAATCCCTGCCAAACAAAGAAAGATTAATGAAGAAAATGATTGGATACCACACACAAAACATTTGACCTGCCCTGATCCAAATGGAAGAGTAATATTTAGAATTGATAGAGTAGATCCTGTAACAGGAAAAGTAATCAACTCAAAAAAGAATATCCCTTCTAGAATTCAAATGGATCCAGAAAAGTGTACAGGTTGTCGGGCCTGTGAAACAATTTGTGCTTTTGTACATACTGGTAATTTTAATGGAATTGAATCAAGAATAAAGATAGAAAAAATTGAAAAAGAAGGTAAAGATATTCCATATGTATGCAGACAATGTGGGGATGCTCCCTGTGTTAAAGTATGTCCGGTAAATGCTTTAAGTAGGGATAAAAAAACAAATGCAGTCTTAGTTGATAATGATAAATGTATTGGATGCAAAAAATGTGCCCTAGCTTGTCCTTTTGACGCTATAAGTTTTACAGAAAATATGATTCCTTTAATCTGTGATTTATGTGAAGGAGAAATAGAATGTGTTAAACGCTGTCCCACTGAAGCTATTACATTTAGTAATTCACCAGGAGGTGATCAATAATGAACTATGGATACTGTGAACAAGCACTGCGTATCAATTTATCTACTAATAGTATTAAAACAGAAAAACTAAGTCAAGAATTTTTAAAAAATTATATCGGTGGAAGAGGTTTGAATATTCGAAGACTGTATGATGAAGTTCCCCCTGATGTAGATCCTTTAAGTGAAAAAAACAAATTATTTATCGGAGTTGGACCA
>JBNJDV010000081.1:0-6089 GCA_051745185.1 Bacillota bacterium | reverse complement strand
GAAATGGTCAGCTTACTTATAAGTTATGGTGCAAATGTAAATCAATCCAATAATGATAAAAAAACCCCCTTAATTTTTGCTATTGAAGGTGGTTTAAAAACTGACATTATCGACACTTTATTATTAGCTGGAGCAAGAGTTAATATTAGAGACTACAGAGGTCGTACTCCTTTATACTATATTATAGAAAAAGGGAATTATGATTTAATAAAGAGATTTATACTTTTTGGAGCAGAAGTAAGGATCAGTGATTATGAGGGGATTACTCCGATGATGGTAGCTGCCAAAGAACAAAAAAATGTTAAAGCACTTGAAATATTAAATTTAGAAAAAAATAATATCAATGTAAAAGATGAGAATGGCATGACAGCTCTAATGTATGCTGCCAGATACAATAATAATCCAAGAATCCTAAACTACTTAATAGATAGGGGTGCACAGCTTAATATAACTGATAATAGAGGTCAAAATGCATTAGCTTATGCTGTTCGATATAATAGTTATGATATAATCAGTTTACTATTAAATAGAGGTGCTTCTATTCGTCAAGAAGATATTTCAGGCAAAACCCCCTTATACTTAGCTATTGAAAGAAGTAGAAATATTGAAATAATATCTCTTTTAATTAATCGTGGGGCAGATGTCAAGTCTAGAGATAAATTTAGCGGTAAAACAGTTTTAATGGCTGCAATAGAAAACTATAATAATAGTAATGTTATTGAATATTTAATTGAGTTAGGGGCAAATCCGATTGCTCGAGATTATAATAATAAAAGAGTTGTTGATTATTTAGAGAATAATAACAATTTAAAAAACACTGACCTATATTGGCGATTAAATTATTTAGAACCACAAAAAGAAAGAAAACGACTATTAAGTTTTAAAAGCAAAACTGAAGTTGGACTAGCTTCAGTAATTATACCTTCAGCCGGACATGCGATGGTAGATAGTTGGTGGCCAAAAGGCACCTTATTTATGGTTGGAGAAGTTGGCTCTCTGATTGCTGCATTCAGTTCAGATGATGAGGGAACTAAGGGAACAGCACTGGCTGTTTTTGGACTCCTTAAAACTTTTGAGATAATTGATGCATTAAATGAAACTGATAAGTATAATAATGAAGTAGAAGAATATAACCAAAGGGCAAAAGAATTTAATGAACAATTAAAGAATTAATAATTAATTGGGAGCGTGTTAAAGATGAAGTTTCTAAAAAGAACAAGTTTATTATTAGTTTTGACATTAGTATTAACCTTCACTTTATCAATCGGCGGGATTATTAATGCAGCTCCCCGTGAAGTTAAAATTCAAACACCACCTATTCCAGCTGCATTACCATTATTAAGAATGGCAAATTCAGGCGAGTTAGACAACTTTATGGATCTTAATGTAAATATTTCACCTGACCATCAAAGAGCTATTTCTCTCATTTCCAAAAATGAGATAGAATTTATGGTTACAGGAGTAAATGTAGGAGCAAAAATTTACAACAAAGGGATAGGAGTAAATCTTTTAAATGTAAATACCTGGGCCATTGATTATCTTTTAACAAATGGATTTAAAGCAGATGATTTTTCTGACCTTAAAGGAAAAACACTTAGTTTACCTTTAAAAGGTGGGCCATTGGATTTCTTAGCTAGATATTTATTAGAAGAAAATGGTTTAAGTACTGAAGATGTAGAATTAGTATACAGGCCTCTACCAAATGGTGCTAAGGTATTTATGAGTGGACAAGTAGATTCAATAATTTTACCTGAGCCATTAGTAACAACAACTTTGGCTAAAAGTGATAATGCCCATTTATCTTTAGATATTCAAGAAGAATGGGGAAAACTACACAATGGAGATCAAAGAATTCCATTTGTAGGGCTTTTTGTATCAAGTCAATTTGTTAATGAATACTCTGGTTTAGTTGAAATTATAGCAGGTAAGTATATTGAAGGAGTAAAATACTACAATGAAAATCCCAAGGAAGCAATAAAGGATGCGTCTGAGTATTTTGATATACCCAAACCTGTTATGGAAAAAGCCTGGAGTAGAGTCAACTTAAATATCTATCCTGACCAAGAGTCAAAAGAATTAACTAACACTTACTTTGAACATATATTAGAGATGTATCCTGAAATGATAGGTGGTAACTTACCAGATGAAGAGTTTTATTATTAAAAAGTCAAAAAAAATACTTTTAAGCACCACTGGTTTTCTGGTGGTGTTTTTAATCTGGTCATATTATTCTAGACAGATTAATCCTTTAATCTTACCTTCACCGGTAGATACATTTAATTCATTTATTGAAATATATAAAAGTGGAGATTTATTTGTTAATATACTTATCACAGTAAAAAGGACAATAATTGGTTATGGATTAGCTTTTGTAGTAGGATTTTTATTAGCTTTAGTTCTTAACAAATACACCTTATTATATACAATCTTTAGACCAATTATTACAGTAGTTCAAACTACTCCACCGGTAATATGGCTTGCTTTAGCTGTTATCTGGTTCGGTATTGCAGATGATATAACTCCGATCTTTTTAATATTTGTAGTTACCTTACCCATAATATTTGTTAATGTGTTTGAAGGCTTACAAAATATTGATAATAAATTGATTGAAATGGCTAAAGTATATAATATTAAAAAAAACCAAGTATTTTATGATATATATATACCATCATTAGTACCATATATTTTTACTGCTTTGAGTATTGGTTTAGCCTTTGCATGGAAATCTACAATATTTGCCGAATTTTTAGGCTCCAATAGCGGGATTGGTTTTGCTTTAAGTATGGCAAACAGTAACTTAAATACTGATAGGCTATTTGCCTGGGCAATTTTACTTATTGGTCTGATGCTTATCGTGGAATATCTAATTATTAAACCTATTCAAAATAAAGTAACCGGGTGGAAAAGCAATGAATAATATATTACAATTAAAAAATATTAATAAAAGCTTTAATGATTTGAAAGTACTTAAGGATGTTTCTTTGACTGTAAACAAAGGGGAAATTGTAACACTTTTGGGTCCATCAGGAAGTGGTAAAACAACATTATTTAAAATTCTTGCTGGTTTAATTAAACAAGATAGTGGTGAAGTGATATTTAATAAGGAGATAAGGTCAGGTTATGTATTTCAGGAACCCAGGTTGTTACCGTGGAGAAAAATAGAAGATAACTTTGAATTCATACAAAAAAATTACCTTAGTAGTGATGAGGCAAAAGAGATTAGAGAAAACCTTTTAGATCTTACAAATTTAAGTGAAGTAATTGATAACTACCCAGAAGAATTAAGTGGGGGTATGAAACAAAGAATTGAAATTTTAAAAGCAATTTCAATTAAACCTAATTTTTTGATTATGGATGAACCCCTTAAGTCTGTTGATACACAAACTGAACTTAATTTAAGAAAGTTGTTGTTAAATTTACACAGCAGAAAAAACATTGATATGTTTGTCATCACCCATGATCCTGAAGAGGCAGCATTACTGTCAGATAGGATATATGTTCTTTCTGATAAACCGGGTATAATAAAAAAAGAATTTAAAATTAATACAAAAAAAGAAGAGAGGTCATTAAAAACTGATGAAGTTTATGATACGATAAATGAAATAATAGATATATTTATGGATTTAGTAGAAGATTATCAGTGGAATAGTGATCATATTGATAGTTAAAAATATTTAAAAATTGAAAGAATATTTTTAATACTGTCTTAGATGTGATATAAAATATATTAAGAACTTAATATAATTTTTTGTAAGGAGGCTATTAGTAAAATGTCAAATAAGAGAATCACAGTAATTGGTGGAGGAACAGGAGGATATGTAGCAGCTATAAGAGCCGCTCAATTAGGAGCCGAAGTTAATTTAATAGAAAAAGAAAAAATAGGTGGAACCTGTTTAAACTGGGGTTGTATACCTACCAAAGCATTAGTATATTCTGCTGAAAAGTATTCTGAAATAAAGGAAGCAAAAAGATTTGGGATAGAAGTAGATAATGTAAATTTAAATATGAAAAGAGTTATCAAAAATAAGGATACTATAGTTAAGCAATTGGTGGGAGGAGTAGAATTTTTACTTGACAAACATAATATAAATATACATAAAGGAACAGCCAGTTTGCTTGATAAAAATACTGTTTCTGTAAAAACTGAAAAAGGACGCGAAATTATTGATACTGACTATATAATTTTAGCGACCGGTTCACAGGTTAAAAAGGCGCCTATCAAAGGTATAGATATGGATGGTATCTTAACCAGCAAAGATATTTTAGATATAGAAGAATTGCCAGATTCACTGGCTATAATTGGTGGTGGAGTGATTGGAATGGAATTTGCCTTTATTTATGCCAGCTTTGGAGTAAATGTTAAAGTCGTAGAATACCTTGCTGATGTTTTACCCGGAATAGATCAAGATGTTACTTCCGAAATATCTAAAGTTGCTAAGAGATCCAAGGTAGATATTACAACGGGTGCTCAAGTTAAAGAGATTTCAAAAACAGACCGAGGTTATCAAGTCAATTATGTTATAGATAATGTGCAAGAAAATATTAATGTTGAAAAAGTATTAGTAGCAACAGGGAGAGAACCCAACTTTGGTGGTTTAGATTTAGAAAAAATTGGTATCCAAAAAGAAAACAATGCAATAAAAGTTGATGATCACATGAAAACAACAGTTGATAATATTTATGCTGCAGGGGATGTAACAGGCAAAATTCTTTTAGCCCATGTAGCCTCCCATCAGGGTATAGTTGCAGTCGAAAATATTATGGGTAAAAATAAGAAAATGAACTATGATGTTGTACCGTCAGCAATATTTACTAAACCTGAGATAGCAACCGTTGGTTTAACTGAAGAAGATGTAAAAGAAAAAGATATTGACTATTTAGTAGGCAAATTTCCTTTTAGAGCAAATGGTAAGGTTAAAACCATGAATAAAAGGAATGGATTTATTAAAATAATTATAGATGAAAATAGTCATCAAATACTTGGTAGTTCAATAATAGGTGTACATGCAACTGATCTAATACATGAACTTACTCTTGCAGTCAAAAACAATTTAAAAATAGAGGATGTAATTGAGACAATTCATGCTCATCCCACTACTTCAGAAGTTATACATGAAGCTGCTTTAGATACCTTAGGAGGTGCTTTACATTATGTCAGAATTAATTAATAAAATAAAAAGTCAGATTGAAAGTGCTAGATTAATATATTCGGATTCATATAATCCCTGGTATAATTTAGCATTAGAAGAATATTTATTAAATAACACCAGAAAAAATGAAGTTATGTTATACTTGTGGCAAAATGATAATACTGTAGTTATTGGACGGAATCAAAATGCCTGGAAAGAATGCAACTGTCGCCTACTTGAAAATAATGATGGAAAACTTGCTAGAAGACTATCCGGTGGTGGTGCAGTTTATCATGACCTGGGAAATCTAAACTTTACATTTATTATGGATAAAAATCTTTATGATATTCACACTCAGCTTGAAGTCATATTAAAAGCTGTTAGAGATAGTAATATTGAAGCAGAATTTTCTGGTCGGAATGACCTTGTTGCATCAGGTAGAAAGTTTTCAGGAAATGCTTTCTATTATGGAACAAATGCATCATATCATCATGGGACTATTCTAGTGGATACAGATTTTGAAAATATGGTTAATTACTTGCAAGTATCTAAAGAAAAAATACAGTCAAAAGGTATAGAATCTGTTAAATCGAGGGTTGTAAACTTAAAAGAACTGAACTCATCGGTTACAATAGATAAAATGAAAAATGAATTAGCTAAATATTTCAAAGAATTATATTCTGTTAATCCAGATAAAGAAGTGATTTCACCTAACCAAATTAAAGATGTTTCCGAGTTTAAAGATAAATATTCGTCTTGGAATTGGAGATATGGTCAAGCCCCTGATTTTGATATAACATACGAGAAACGTTTTGATTGGGGAGATATCCAATTAGGTTTAACTTTAACCAAAGGAAAGATCACGAAATCTAAAATATATTCAGATGCGATGAATGCTGATTTAATTGAAGATATCGCAGAAAAATTAGAAGGCTGTCAGTTTAAAATAGATGATGTAAT
>JBNJDV010000080.1:0-6238 GCA_051745185.1 Bacillota bacterium | reverse complement strand
GCCGTGTTTACTTGCATATTCAACACCTTTTTCCATGCCTATTACATCAACTTCTGCTCCTTCTTCCAGCATTCTCATATAAACTACCCAGAATTCGAAGTCTTCATATCCTGGTCCAATCAGCATTGCTATTTTTTTATTTTTTAATTTCACTGATTTAACCTCCTTAAATTAACATAATTTAGACATTAATTTTTTTAGGTAAATCTCTTGTAGCAACAACATCTGCTTCTGTATCTAATAGATTTTCTATAATTATTTGTCCCATTTTTAGTGGTGCTTCAATTTCCTGTTCTCCGATCTTAGCCATAGCCTTATCCATTAATTCTAAAGGAATTTGTTTTGTTGTTTTAACAGGACATAATGGTAAAGCTCCATTTTTAACCCTGACTGTTGTAGGAAGAATTCTAGTTTTAGCTACAATTTCTTCTTTTGCATAATCTGCACCCTGAGGACAGGCATTTCCCATAATATCTATTATTTCATCACCATCATGCTCAACTGTAACTTCACAACCTTTTGGACAGGCAACACAGGTAATGGTCTGTTTTTCAAGCATTTATTCTCCCTCCTCCTTTTCGATAATATCAACTCTAATTTCACTAACTTCATCTAAATCATTAAGTGTTTTTTGAGCCAGAGGTACACTAATCATCTCTCCTGGTTTTCCAAATGGCTCTGAGAATGAGTATAGTTTTTCTCCATCAGCATATAGTTCAATATCTATAGCAGTTAAAGGAGTACTAACTCTCATATAAAGTGGAATTCTTTTTCTATCTTCAGCTTCCAATTCAATACTCTGTGGAATTACATAAGCGACATTTTCTCCTGCCTTAACATCAATTTTTTGTTCAGCTTTTTTGTAGTCACCACTTATATATTTTGCTGCCCAATCACCTGCAATTTGAGATTCTTCTGTAACCCAATCAACAAGATCATGTACATGAAGTACATTACCACAGGCAAAAATACCATCAATATTTGTTTCTCTACCTTCATTAACTATTGGTCCACCTGTTCGATCATCTAAAACAACATCTGCCTTTTTAGATAATTCATTTTCTGGGATTAAACCAACAGAAAGAAGTAAGGTATCTGCTTCTACTATCTCAGAAGTTTCTGGGATAGGATTCATATTATCATCAACTTCTGTTATCTCTACAGCTTCTAATCTGTCATTACCAATAATTTTAGTTACTGTATGATTTAACTTCAGGGGAATCTCATAATCTTCCAGACACTGAACTACATTTCTGGTTAATCCACCTGTATAAGGCAGAATTTCGCAAACTGCTTTGACATCTGCACCTTCTAATCTCATACGTCTGGCCATAATTAAACCAATATCACCGGAGCCTAAAATTACTACTTTATCTCCAGGGACATAACCTTCTATATTAGTAAATCTTTGTGCTGTTCCTGCTGTTATAACTCCAGCTGGTCTGGTTCCAGGAATTCCAATTGCTCCTGCTGTTCTTTCACGACATCCCATTGCTAGAATTACAGCTTTTGCCTGGATTTCCATTGCACCCTGATCCTTATTCATTGCAAAAACTTTTTTATCAGCAGTAACATCCAGAACCATTGTATTAAGCATTACTTCTATATCTCGCTCTTCTACATCATTTTCAAATCTCTGTGCATACTCCGGTCCTGTTAGTTCCTCTCCAAAATGATGAAGTCCAAAACCATTATGAATACACTGAGGTAGAATACCTCCGAGTTCAAAATCACGCTCAAGGATCATTACATCTTCAATACCATTGTCATAAACTTTTGCAGCTGCAGCTAAACCAGCAGGTCCTCCACCAATGACTACTACATCTTTTTTAATTTTAATCATTCTGCATCACCCTGACTTCCAATTAATCCTTTAATTTTATGCTCAACAATATTAGAATCATCTTTTTCAAGTCTTACTTCAGTTACATCAATACCAAGTTCATCAGCAATTATTTGTGTTACCCGTGGACCACAGAATCCACCCTGACATCTTCCAGCACCAGCTCTGGTTCTTCTTTTAACTGCGTTTACAGTTCTGGCCGGTATAGGTCCATTAATTGCATCTTTAATTTCTTTTAATGAAACTGTTTCACAGCGACAGATGATCTGACCATATTCTTTATCTTTTTCTGCATATTCTGCTCTTTCTTCATTAGAAATTTCATAAAATCTAGCTGGTTCTTCTCTAGTTTCTATAACATCTTCTTTTTCTTCTAAAGTTAATCCTTCATCTTCAAGGATTTCAGCAACTAAATCTGCAACTGCAGGTGCTGAAGAGAGACCAGGTGACTGAATACCTGCAACATTAACAAAACCATGAACATCTTCTGCTGCTTCAATTACAAAATCTTCAGTAGTATCTGCTGCTCTTAAACCAGCAAAAACTCTGATACTATCTTTTAATGTAAGATCTGGAAACATTTTTTTTGCTCCATTAAAAACATGATCTAAACCTTCCCTTGTTGTTGCAAGATCTTCTTTACTATCAACAAAATCGGAAGTTGGTCCAATTAAAAGATTATCTTCTACAGTTTTTGTGCAGACAATACCTTTAGAAATTTTAGTTGGAATTGGAAATAAAACATGATTAATTTCAAAATCTTTGGCATGATCATAAATATAATATTCACCTTTTCTTGGGTGAATATCTATTTTTTCAATTCCTACCATCCTTGCTACATCATCAGCATAAAGACCAGCAGCATTAATTACATAATCTGCTGCAAAATCACCCTGATTAGTTTTTACTCCTTTAACTTTTCCATCTTCTGTATATACATCCTGTACCTCAGTTTCAAGCATTACTTCTGCCCCATTTGCTACAGCATTTTCTGCTAAAGCTAAAGCAAATTCCCAGGGAGTAATAATTCCAGCAGTAGGAGCCCATAATGCTTTTACAGCTTTATCATTTAAATGTGGCTCTTCTTTCTGCAGCCATTCTTTATCTACTATTTCTAAACCTTTTACTCCATTTTTTTTCCCTTTTTCTAGCAATTCATCGATAACACTTAAATCATCATCTTCCATTCCAACAACCAAAGACCCTATCTGTTCAAAGGGAACACTCAAATCTTCTACAATATCTTTTATCTGGACATTACCTTTTTTATTCAATCTTCCCTTTTGTTTCTCAGGATCTGCATTATAACCGGCATGTATTATTGCGGTATTTGCTTTAGTAGTTCCAGTTGCTACATCTGGATCTTTTTCTAATACTAATATATCTAAATTATATCTGGCAAGTTTCCAGGCTACTGCACAGCCAGAAACACCTGCTCCAACAATAATTACATCATATTTGTCTTTAGACAATTTAATAACCCCCTAAATATATAATTCTTAAATATATAACTCTATACCCTAAAAAAGAAAAACCCAATCAGATAGCATATTCTAATATGGTACCTGAATTGGGTTTGATTCTTATTTGTATCCAATAAAACACCTTACTATTTAACTATACTAGTCTAATTAACTTAGTATTTTACTTTCTATTTACTCTTCTGACCAATCTCTTGATCTTTCTACTGCGCGCTTCCAGCCAGCATATAATTTTTCGCGTTTTTCATTAGCCATATTTGGAACAAATAAAGCATCTTTCTTCCACTTAGCTACTAATTCATCAAGATTATCCCAGTATCCAACAGCTAATCCAGCAAGATAAGCTGAACCTAAAGCAGTTGTTTCATTAATTTCAGGTCTTTCAACTTCTGTACCTAAAATATCTGCCTGGAACTGCATCAAGAAGTCATTCATAGCTGCTCCACCATCTACACGAAGAGTCTTGAGCTCAATACCGGAATCTGCTTCCATAGCTTCAAGAACATCTCTTGTCTGATAAGCAAGTGATTCTAATGTAGCACGGATTAAGTGCTCCTTAGATGTACCTCTAGTTAAGCCAACAATAGTACCACGAGCATACATATCCCAGTATGGTGCACCAAGTCCAGCAAATGCAGGAACTACATAAACACCATCTGTACTATCAACTTTTTTAGCAAAGTACTCTGAATCAGGAGCATTATCAATTAAGTTTAATTCATCTCTTAACCACTGAATAGCAGCTCCAGCAATAAAGATTGAACCTTCTAATGCATAATTAACCTTGCCGTCAATACCATAAGCAATTGTTGTTAATAATCCATTTTCAGATTTTACAGGCTCTTCACCAGTGTTCATTAACATAAAGCAGCCTGTTCCATAAGTATTTTTAGCCATTCCTTTTTCGTAACATACCTGACCAAATGTAGCAGCCTGCTGGTCTCCAGCAATACCTGCAATTGGAACTTCAGCACCAAAGAAGTGATAGTCAACTGTATTACCATAAACTTCACTGGACTGTTTAACTTCAGGCAGCATTGACTTTGGAATATCTAGAACTTCTAATAGATGATCATCCCACTCTAATTCTTTTATGTTATAAATTAAAGTTCTAGAAGCATTAGTATAATCAGTTACATGGGTATTTCCACCAGTTAATTTCCAGATTAACCAGGAATCAATGGTACCGAATCTCAATTTACCCTGCTCTGCTTTTTCTCTTGCTCCTTCAACATTATCTAATAACCATTTAATTTTAGTTCCGGAGAAATAAGCATCTACAACTAATCCTGTTTTATCTTTAATTTCTTCTTCTAATCCCTGATCTTTTAAATCATCACAGATTGAAGCTGTTCTTCTATCCTGCCAGACAATAGCATTATGGATAGGCTTACCTGTTTCAGCATCCCAGACTACAGTAGTTTCACGCTGATTTGTAATACCAATTGCAGCAATTTGAGTAGGTTTAATATCTTTAGTACCCATAGCATCTGCAATAACAGCTAGAGTTGTACCCCAGATTTCATCAGGATCATGTTCTACCCAACCAGGCTTTGGAAAATGCTGAGTAAATTCTTTTTGTGCTACACTTACAATAGCACCATCATTATTGAAAACTATTGCCCTTGAACTTGTGGTTCCCTGATCAATTGATAAAATATATTTTTCCATTTTATACCCTCCTAATTTTGATATGTTAAAATTAAAATTGAATCATGAAACTATAATAATATTATTTAAAATTACAAGTTATAGTTATAAATGTTACGCTGCAGCAAATAAAATATATCCACCAATAGTACCACCGATAATAGAGAATATAATAGTAGGAATTGATTTTGAAACATCTCCACCAGTAATAATACCATGAACAAAAATACCAATAGCTGCTGCCCATGCCATATCAATCCAAGGAGCTCCTTGACCCTGAACAATTAAAGCTGCACCACCATGATTAGCAAGCCAACTAGTACCAACAATAAAACCACCCATTACAAGACCACCAAAAATACCTCTTTCTTCAACACCTTTTCCCCATACCATTAAGATTAAAAATGGAAAAAGCATTCCACCGAAAATTGTAGTTGCTATACCTTGAATACCCATTTATAATTTCCCCCTCTCATTATTCCTCTTCAGCAATTGCCTTCTGAACAATCGCTGCAAAAGTTCCACCTAAAACTGCACCAACAGCAACCCATAAAAATGTAGGTAAAGATGCACTTATTGGATCTCCACCAAAGACTCCCTGCATTGTTCCAGCTGTACCAATAGCTAAAGCCATATCAACAGAAACAGCACCTTCTGGATTATAAATTGCACCAACATAGTGATTAACAGTCCAA
Organism: Bacillota bacterium; assembly: GCA_051745185.1. Taxonomy (GTDB): domain Bacteria; phylum Bacillota; class Halanaerobiia; order Halanaerobiales; family M55B127; genus M55B127. The sequence goes on along the minus strand of JBNJDV010000080.1, from coordinate 569 downwards.
ATAAAACCAACTATTAAAAGTCCTCCAAGCCATCCACCAGCATCTCCCAATGCTTCAGTTCCGGCTAAAATACCCCAGATGTTAAATACAAAAACACCGGCGATTGCACCACCAACCATAGTTCCTAATTGTCTTTTCATAAATTCTTTTCACCTCTCTCTTTTTTTTGAAAAATTGTTTCTGTTTTATGATCTTAAAGAAAATACTCCCTGCTTTGCTACTCACCTCCTTTAAAATTCAAAAATTTTTTTATATTAAAAAAACTTTAAAAACTTAAAAAACCTTATTAATAATTTGATTTTTTTGACATAAATATATCAATGTATTATTAATAAGGTTTTCTCGATTTCTCTACCTACGCAATATTTAATTTTAATGTTTCAAGCCAAATAAATTATACCATTATGAATATTAATTGTCAAATAATTTTAAATATAATAAATAATAAAATTCTAAATGGACTATGTTATATTTTTTACAATATAATTATAAATTATATTATTCTGAATATTTGATCCAAAAAAATGGCTCCCCGAGCAAGACTCGAACTTGCGACAAGATGATTAACA
>JBNJDV010000079.1:0-6318 GCA_051745185.1 Bacillota bacterium | reverse complement strand
AAGCTCAATGGGTGATGCTGATTCTCTTCAAGGAGGAACACTTGTCATGTCACCTCTTAGAGCAGCTAATAATGAAGTTTATGCGGTAGCACAGGGTCCTGTTTCAATTGGAGGATTTAATACTCAGGGTGGGGGAAGTAGTGTTCGGCAAAATCATCCCACTGTAGGTAGAATCCCTAATGGGGCATTAGTTGAACAGGAACTTAACTTTGAATTAGATAAAGAAGAAGTAAGGTTACTACTACAAAGCCCGAACTTTGATACCGCAGACAGTATTGCAAATGCTATCAATGAAAAACTTCAATATGATAATATTGCACAAGCTAAAGATGCTGGGACAGTTGTTGTACGGGTTCCTGATACTTATAAGGATAGAGTTGTAGATTTTATAGCACAGGTCAATAAAACTGAAGTAAGGACAAGTATGGAAGCAAAAGTAGTTATTGATGAAAGAACAGGAACGATTGTAATGAGTCATAATGTAAGAATTTCAACAGTTGCTGTAGCACACGGCAATATTTCAGTAACTATAAAAACAAGTGAAGAAGTATCTCAACCTCCTTCTTTTTCAGATGGTGAAACAGAAGTAACAACTGAAACTGAAATTGAGGTAGAAGAAGAGGAAGGAAATATTGTTGTTGTAAGTAATGAAAATACTATAAATGACTTAGTTACTGCATTAAATACAATTGGAGCTACACCTAGAGATATAATCTCAATACTACAAAAAATAAAAGCAGCCGGTGCTCTCCATGGTGAGATAGAACTGATTTAATTAGGAGTTGAACCTATGGAAATTGAAAACTATCAAAACATTAAAACTGAATTAGCAAAACAACAGACTGTTAATCAAAATCAAATAGAAAATATAAACAGTAAAGGTAATGAGAAATTAAAAGCAGCTGTTTCACAGTTCACTTCAGTATTTTTAAAACTGATGTTTAAGTCAATGCGTTCAACTCTACCGGAAGATAGTTATATAGGTGGAGGATATGCTGAGGAAGTATTTACTGATATGATGGATGAAGAAGTTAGCAAAATGGGTAGTAAACAAAGTACCTTTAGTAATTTAAATAGATTGATGTTTGAACAGTTAAATCAAGATGACTAAACAAAAACCCCCTTTATAGAGGGGGTTTAGCTGTTTTATAATATTTTTAATTAACCTATTTATTAAATGAGCTTTTTATTTCAAAGCCGACATACATCACATTAAAATTCATATTTTCTACAGGTTCAAATTCTTCATTTAACTCATCATAATTTTTATAATCATAGTTATTGTGATTATATCCAAAGTATACTTTTTTATCCTCATTAAATTCATAATCTAAAAACATTTTTAACATTCCAAATCTCAACTCATCTTTTTCATCTTCTACTGTACTTTGCCAAGGAACCATATCATAATTAATATGGAAGTATAAATCATCTCTTAATGCAGTATCAAGTCCTCCCATGTAGATAGTACCAGATATTTTACTGGCAAAAAAATCATTACTACTAGCATTTAATCTTGCAGCATTACCATAAATACGATACTCACCTTTAGAAAGTTCTGCCGGATCGATTGGCATTAAGTAGTCCATCTGCCAGTCATTTAACATCAGTATAGAGGTATAGTTTGAAAGACTGTATTCTGAAACCATTCCAAATTGAGCATATGTAGTACTACCTCCAAAAGCAGTGAATATAAATAGAAACATGATGGTAATTAATAAAGTTTTTTTCATTAATAATCTTCCTTTCGTTTGCAGGATTTGTAAAATATTTAAAGAATTATAAATAATTATAACAAACACAAATGATTTTAAGAATTACCCGAAAGTATAATATTTAATCTGGAGTGATAAGATGTACACTTTATCTAACAAGGAATGGAACAATATATTTAATTTAATCTTAAAAACCGGTATGCAAAACACTTTAGATAACTATATCAATACAGTTTTGAAAGAAATAGAGGTATTGATACCTTATTATGCTGCAAATTTCTTCATGTATAATAAAGATAAAGAAGTTATGGGACAACCTAAATGTATAAATATTAAAAGCGGTTTAATTAAAGACTATGAAAGATATTATCATAAAATAGATGATATAAAGGATAAAACCTTTGATATAAAAGTACCTATTAGAAGCTCTGATATTATGGATTATAGATACTGGAAAAATACAGAGTACTTTACTGATTTTTTAGCTAAAAACAGATTATACTATTCATGTGGGATTGATATCCATCATGGAAATAAGTTGTTAGGTACAATAGGATTATTTAGAGAAAAAAATGACCAGGATTATACAGAAAAAGATTTAATAATATTGAATATAATAAAGCCTCATCTAGCTAATCAGTTGTACAAGTTATTTATTTTAAATGGGATTTTTAATAATTTAAAAATAGGTAATAAGTTAAACAGGGGAAAAAATAGATTCAATCTAACAAAACGTGAAATAGAAGTGGTAAAACAAATTCTTGATGGTAAGAATAATTATGAGGTAGCAAAGAATTTGTTTATTTCAATAAATACAGTAAAAAAGCATCTAATGAATATCTATAAAAAAGTAGAAGTTAATAATAGAACTGAATTAACATCATTAATATTGAACCTTTAGATTAATAATAAGTTTCTATATGGAAGGAAATAGTGTTTGACTTATTGAATAATAATAGTAAGAGTTAACTAATCATACCTTATGAGAGGAGGAATAAAAATGGATAATAATTTAGTATCTAATATGAGATATGTCTTAACAAAAGCAAAGAATGCTCATCATAAGTATGAACAAAATGTGTTAGATGGAAAGTTTGATAAAGATTGGTATAAGTGGTATGCAGATTTCATTTTAAACAGTAATATTAAAAATGAACTAAAGAAAAAAATTACTGAAGAAGAAATGGAAAGTTATCTAAAAGAAATCACAGATGAGTATAGTGAAAAAGAACCTGAAGAAGATTGGGAGGATTATGCAGCAGAGAGGCTAATCACTCAGTTTGTTGAGTAAAATATAAAGAGGCAGAAAGGTTAAATATTTTTCCTTTCTGCCTATAAAAATAATCTTATCAAATAAATAACTAAGTTTATTATAACAGAGATTATTATCATAGAAGTTATTGGAAAAAAGAACTTAAAATTTTGTTTTTCTATCCTAATATCACCCGGAAGCCTGCCAAACCAGTTTAGATTAATATCGACATATGTGAATAAGAAACCAAAAAATGCAATTGTTAGTCCTGCATAAATTAAAAATTTTGACCAGTTAAATTGACTATTCATATTATTTATCTCCTTAATGTTTTTTTATTAACTTTATTATAATAATATCTATTATATATTTCAATAAAAGAGAAGAGGCTAAAAATGTCTGATAAAATAGATATAGGTGATTTGAAAAAGAAACACCCGCTTTTACATAAAATAATTGAAACTAAAGAAGTTTTGTGGATTAATCCAGATTATAATAAAGAGGAATCCCCCGAAAATTTCAATTTAAGCCTTGAAGATATAATTGATGCTGATCAAAGGTTAAAAAGATTTGCACCTTACATAAAAAAGGTTTTCTCAGAAACAAAACAGTCTGAAGGTATAATAGAATCAAAGCTGCAAGAATTAAGTTCTTTTAAGTTAGTATTAAGCGAACTTTTCGATACTGATCTTAAAGGGAGTTTTTTTGTAAAAAGGGATGATAATCTCCCTATTGCAGGCTCAATTAAGGCCAGAGGTGGCATTTATGAAGTTTTAAAACATGCTGAAAAGCTGGCAATTAATAATGATTTATTACATATAGATGATAATTATGAACTTTTTGCAAAAGAAAGATTTAAAAGGTTTTTTTCTGATTATTCCATACAGGTAGGATCTACTGGTAATCTGGGACTCAGTATTGGTATTATGGGTTCCACATTGGGTTTTAAAACAACTGTACATATGTCTAATGATGCTAAAGAGTGGAAAAAAGAACTATTGAGAAAAAACAATGTGATTGTCAAAGAATATCAATCAGATTATAGCCTTGCAGTAAAAAAAGGAAGAGAAGAGTCAAAAAGTGATCCTAAATCATATTTCATTGATGATGAAAAATCAAAAGATCTTTTTTTAGGTTATGCAGTAGCAGCAGTTAGATTGAAAGAACAGTTTCAAAAACAAAATGTAAGTATTAATAAAAATAATCCGCTTATAGTATATCTCCCTTGTGGAGTTGGGGGAGGACCAGGTGGAATATGTTATGGACTCAAACAGGTCTTTGATGGAAATGTACACTGCTATTTTGCTGAACCAACTCATTCACCTGCAATGTTAATAGGTATGTTGACAGGACTACATGATAAAATATCAGTTCAAGACTTTGGGATTGATAATATAACACAGGCAGACGGATTAGCGGTTGGTACTCCTTCAGCTTTTGTAGGTAAAATCATGAAAAATATTTTAAGTGGAATATATACTGTTTCAGACCACAGATTATTTACTTTATTAAAAGAAGTATTTGAAAATGAAAAAATAAGATTAGAACCGTCTGCACTGGCAGGATTTTATGGACCTATCCTTTTACACAATAAGGATAATATTTGTAAGTATAAAGAAATGATTCAAAATAATAACCCTATTCACCTAATTTGGGCTACTGGGGGAAGTATGGTACCAGAAGCTGAGTTTAATAAGTATCTAAATATGAAAAAATAGGGAGTAGTTATGGATGAAAAATATATCAAAAAAATATTTGTTATTACAAAAATATAAAGAAAAAAACAGAGTAATTTTTATAATAATTTTAGCCTATTTTTTAGCTGCACTTTTAGTATATTATACTGGTGGGACAAGACATAGTTATTTACATATAATATATATACCTATATTAATAACTGCTTATTATTACAAGGGATTAGGTGGATTCATTGCAGGAATAGCAGCCGGATTAGTTTTAGGCCCATTTATGCCTATTAATACAGATACAATGTTGATGCAGGATATTGTGAACTGGTCGTTTAGGATGCTATTTTTTATACTTATAGGGACATTTGCCGGGTTATTATTTGATCATTTAGAACATCAGCTAGAAGTAATTAATCAAATTGCATATTATGAGGAAAATACTGGTCTTCCTAATAAAACTAAATTTAAACAAGTGATTAATAACAAAATAAAAAACAAGGAAGAATTTCATGTTATTATATTGAGTATAAATAATTATTCAGACATATATAAAGTCATCGGTTCCAAAAACCTTACTAGGTTTATTAAAAAGATGGTAAATAATATTAAAAACTATAAAGAGATTGATAGCAATCTCTATTATATAAATGACAGTAAATATGTAATGTTTGTAGACAAATTTAAAAAAGATGAGATGATAATAAAATTAAGAGACTTTAATAATTTCTTGAATAAACCAGTTGAATTTGAAAACATATCTATTTTTACTGATATAGTTATGGGAGTTTCAACATATCCTGAAACAGGAAACAACTTTGAACAATTAATTGAAAGAGCATTTTTGGCTCTTGAAAAAGTAGATAAGAAGAAAATAAACTTCTGGATATTTGAAGAAACTGAAATAGATATAAACTACAACAATATAGAATTATTAGGTGATGTTGACCATTCTTTAAAAAATAATTATTTTGAACTATATTACCAACCAAAGATTAATTTAAAAACTGATATGGTAGATACTTATGAAGCATTAATTAGATGGAACCACCCTCAAAAAGGTTTCATAGAACCAAAAGAGTTTATTTCAAAAGTAGAACAAAGCAGTTTGATTGAACCTTTAACCGAATGGGTTGTAAAAAGAAGTATTGAAGATATTAAATCAAAAAATGATATTTTCAATGATGATAACATGAACGTAGGAATCAATATTTCAGCACGCAACTTTCAGGACCCACTTTTTATAGATATGTTATTTAATAACTTTGAGAAATATAATTTTGATCCTACAAAATTTGCAATTGAAATAACTGAAACTGATTTAATGTTGGATTTAGAAACAAACATAAAAAAACTTAATCAATTAAGAGCTAAGGGTATAAAAATATATTTGGATGATTTTGGAAAAGGTTATTCGTCTTTAAAGTACTTAAAGGAATTACCAATTGATTTTATTAAAATTGATATGTCATTTATTAGTGGAATAGAAGAGACTCAAGCAAAGAGAGATATTGTGCTTTCAATTATTAGGTTAAGCCATGCATTGGACATGAAGGTTGTTGCTGAGGGAGTTGAAACAAAAAAACAGCTTGATTATCTAAAAAAAGCAGGTTGTGATTATGCTCAAGGATATTATTTTACAAAACCGGGAAGAAAAGAAGATATT
>JBNJDV010000078.1:0-6332 GCA_051745185.1 Bacillota bacterium | reverse complement strand
AAACTTTAAATTATCTTTAGAATAAACCACTATTTAATAAACTTTAATACCTCTTTATTAAATTTATCTGGGAAAACTAAATTGGATGGATCCATAGAATCTTCTATTATCACTAACTTTGAATTATTTAATCCTTCAGCAATTTTTTTGCTTGCCTCAACCATTACTTCTATCTTTCCACCAGCAATAACCAGTGAGTCAACTTCTACTTTTTTAAGTTTTTCTATTATATCAATTTGATTTATTGCTTTTCTTGCTAAAACCAATTGATCATAATCAATTTTTAAGCTCTTTTCTCTAAAATACTGTTCAGTATTTTTAGAAACCCCCTTATATGCAGAAGCAAATAAATTAGCCCCAAGTATTTTAGGTAGATAATTAAATACCTTAAAACCGAATACTTGAAATTTACCAATCATTTTTTCTTTTAATGAACTCAACTCTCCAAAACTATCTACAATTATAATTTTCTTTACTTTTTCTGGATAATCTACTACAAACTTTTGGGCAATAACACCACCCATACTCACTCCAATGACAATAGCTTTATCTATATCAAAATACTTTAATATCTCTTTTATATCATAAGTGAAGTCATCAAGACTCAATTTATTAACCTTTGAACTCTTTCCATGACCTCTCATATCAGAAACTATTAGAAAAAACCCTTCTTCTTTAAATTCATTTATTTGTGGTAAAAACATCTCATGGTCAGCACCTATTCCATGTAACATTATAACTGCTGGATTCTCTTTTTCTCCATAAGTTTTGACATTAATCTTGACATCAGGTTTAGTCTCTAAAAACAAAATAACCCTCCTTGAAAAAGTTGTTAATTTGATTTTAATTTATTCATAACTCAATGCATCAACAGGATCTAATTTGGAAGCTCTATAAGCAGGATAGATTCCAAAAAACATTCCTACCGCAAGTGAAAATGAAAAAGCTAATAATATAATTGGCACAGACATGATAAAGGGCCAACCACCCGTTTGAGAAATGAAGTATGCTGCAGTTGCTCCTAATATGATACCAATTATACCACCAATACTACTAAGAGTTAATGACTCTATGATGAATTGAAATAGTATATCTTTCTTTTTTGCACCTAAAGCTTTCCTTATACCAATCTCTCTGGTCCTTTCAGTTACAGATACTAACATAATATTCATAATTCCAATTCCACCTACAAGTAATGAAATTCCTGCAATACCAATTAACATTAACTTCATACTATTAGTTACATTACTAATTGTATCTAATAGTTGATCCTGACTAAATATATTGTAACTTTCATCTTCAGATATATAATTATCTAATAGATATTCAATCTCTTTTAAGGCAGTACTTGCTGTTTCACTAGATTTTGCCTGTGCAACAAAGTTACTTACATAATTGCTATTACTTATCTTATTCATAAAAGTAGTAATTGGAATATAGGCTTGACTGTTTAAATCACCTGTCATCCCTCTACCTTTTTCTTGCATAACTCCAATTACTTTAAAAATATGGGTCTGGCTGCTAATATTAATTTTTATATTCTGACCAATTGCTTTAGTGTCTGGAAATAGTTCTGCTGCAATCTCTGAACCCAATACTATAACTCCAGTACTATTATCTACATCATATTCAGAAAGAAACATTCCAGACTTTGGATAGTATTTATTTATAACCTGGTATCCTTCTTCAGTGCCAACTAAACTAGCTTGTAAGTTATTATTTCCATTGATAAATAGACCACCCATACTACCAGTAGGAATTACTCTATTAACATTCGGGCTGTTTTTTTCGATTTCTTCTCCTAATTCTAAAGTGAATATATCTGCTGAAGATCTACTTATGCTTCCCCCATACCCCCTGGTGTATCCAGGGCTTATATTTATTAAATTTGATCCTAAATCAGATATTTGTGAAGTTATTTGTTCCTGCGAACCTGATGCAATTGATACAACAGCAATTACTGCTAATACACCAATAATTATACCTAACATAGATAATAAGGTTCTTAACTTATTGGCATATAAACTTGAAATTGCTATCTTAATAGTTTCTAATATCATGCTACCACATCCTTAACAATGCGGCCGTCGACAATATTAATTGTTCTTTCGGCATAGGCAGCAATGTTATGCTCGTGAGTAACCAAAATAATAGTATGTCCTTGGTCATTTAACTTTTGAAATAAGTCCATAATCTCTTCACCTGTTTTTGTGTCGAGATTACCGGTTGGTTCATCTGCAAGAATTAATGATGGATTATTTGCCAGAGCCCTTGCTACCGCTACTCTTTGTTTTTGCCCACCTGATATTTCATTTGGATAATGGTCCATTCTATGATCAAGTCCAACTTTTGTTAATAAATCTTTTGCTCTTTTGATCCTCTCTTTTTTGCTTACACCTTTATATATCAAAGGTACTACAACATTATGCAGTACAGACGTTTTATTTAATAAATTAAACTGTTGGAAAACAAAACCAACTTCCTTGTTTCTTATTTCAGCAAGCTTTTTTTCACTAGCCTTTGATACATCTTGATTGTTCAAACTATAATAACCTGAAGTTGCTTTATCTAAACAACCTATTATATGCATCAAAGTTGACTTCCCTGATCCGGATGGCCCCATGATAGCAACCATTTCTCCTTTTTCTATCTCAAAAGAAACACCTTTTAGTGCTTCAACTTCAATTTTACCGTTTTTATATATTTTCGTTAGTTCATCTACTTTAATCATTTAATTACCACCACCAGGAGCTCTCATTCCACTACCTGGACCGCCAAATCCCTGTGGAAGGTTATTTGTTAATGCAGCTGTATTAGATATTATTTTATCACCCTGATTTAGACCTGATAAAATAACAACCCTTATACCATCAGTTAAACCAGTTTTAATCTCAACTAAGTTGGTACTTTCACCTTCAACTTTTTGAACATATTTTTTACCTTCACGATCTATTACTGCTGTCACTGGTATTATTATTTCATCTTTTATTTCATCGACAATAATATCCATATCTGCTGATAATCCTGGTTTAAATGATTCTTTAACACCATCAATTAGAACAGTAATCGGAATTGTCACAACTCCACTAGTGCTTTCAGCTTTAGAACTAATATCTGTAAGTTTCCCTAATAATTGTTCTTCTGGTAAAGCCTCCATAGTGATTTCTACATCCTGTCCTAATTTTAGTTTAGAAAGCTCACTTTCATCAATATTTGCCTTTACTTCATATTGAGTATTATCAATTAATACAGCCACTTCTTGTCCACTGGTTAAAAAATCACTTTCCTGGACTAATAGATCTGTAATAACTCCAGAGTATGGAGCTTTTAATCTTGTATCTTCATAGTTATCCTTAGCTATTTCATAGTTTAGTTTTGCTTCTTGTATTGCATTTTTAGATCCGTTTATTTGAGCAGTTTTATAGCTATTTTCAGCTTTTATATACTCAAGTTCAGCTCTGTTATTTTTAAGTTCTATTAAAACATCATCTTCGTTAACCCTTTCTCCTTCTTCAACATTTACAGAAGATACTGTACCTTCTGTTGAGAAAGATAAGTTTTGTTCCTCAATCGGGTATATATTACCACTTACCGCTATTGTTTTTTTCATACTACCTTTACTAACTTCAACTGTATTATTTTCAGTAATCTGTATTCCTTGGTTCTCATTATCTTGAGCATTTAATCTGAGATAACCAAAATATCCGGCTGCTGCAATTACTACAATCACTATTATAATTAAGAATTTCTTTTTCATTATCTATTTACCTCCTCAACAATATCATCAGGACTTGAAAAGATTAAAATATCTAATTTATTTAAAAGCAAACTATCTTTTGATCTCTTTAAATTTATTAGACCACTCTCTTCACTTAACTCATTGTCAGTTAAAATTCTTTTTTCTACTGCACCGGCTTCAAACTGCTTTGTTATAATTTCAACATTATCAGACGTTTTTCTATAGTTTAATTCTTTTCGCTCTAGATCCATTTTAGAAAGTTCTATTTGATCTATAATCTGTTCTAAACTATTCTCAGTATCACTATATAATTGGTCTAAAGCAAGTTTGTTATTATTAATTTCCTGTTTTTTATTTTCTTCTTTAATTTCCTGTACACCACTGTCAAAAAGATTAAAAGTTACGTTTAAGGATGCTTGGAAATCAGTCTCACTATTATACTGACCATCTATACTAACCTGAGGGTTATTTTCTTTTTCTAACCAGTTTAATTCATTTTTTAAAAGCTCATTTCTATTTATTATTGAAGCAAACTGACTGCTGTTTTTTACTACATTTTTAATTAATTTTTCTTTGTCTAGATTATCAATTGATAAATTATTAGTAAGTTCTTGCAGTCTTTTTATTACAGAATTATTCTCATCAAGAATAATCTTTGTATCTTTTGCTAAATTAACAGTATTTAATAAAGATCTTTTTAACTGAGCATACTGTTGATTTACTTCTTTTAGATTATACTCAGCATCTTTTAGATTAAGTTCAGTATCCAATAATACCTGTTGGCCTGCTTCATTAATTTCTACCTGTTTTTCAACCTCTGAATAATTATCCTCTGCAAGTTGCAATCTTTTTTCTAATACATTTTTATTTTGATTAATTCTAACTAACTGTAAATATTGTTCAGTCCACTTTTTTACTAGTTCAGCCTTTTTAGAATTTAGCTCTTTTTGTTTTTGGTTTAGCTGATTATTTAAATTTATTAAAGTTCTTATCCGTTCAGAAGGGATGTTAGGATATACGTCTAAACTTAAATCCAAGCCATATATAAAATCTGTACCATCAAAATCATAAGACATATTAGGGCTTACAGTCAGATTATCTTCTGCTAATTTTTTATTAATACCTACACTTAACTGGTCACCATCTCTATTTAAGCTTACTGTATCACCATCAACTAAAACCTTGTTTAAGTTCATATTAGCCTGCCAGTCAACCTGTGCGTTATTTAATTTAATATTTCTTTTTGTAGTTTGTATTTCACTTTGAATATTATTTATATCAGTATTATTATTTATGCCATATACAATCAGTTCTTCTAAAGAGTATTCAGCTGCAATTATACTTGTTGAAAATATTGAAATAAGAAAAAATACTGATATTATTAAAATATATTTATTGTTCTTCATTTTCTAACACCCCAGTATTTGGGTACATGAAATTTTCTAACTGTTGAGCTTGGATATAGTAATTCATATATGAACTATATAGCTGTTGTTCTGCTTGTAAAAAAGAAATTTCTCCTTGATATAGATTGTTTTTAGTTATTAATCCCGCATTATTTTGTTCTACTAATATTTCATAATTTTCTCTTGCTTGTTGAATTTTTTCTTTCTGTAATTCTATATTATTTTCTAAATTTGATATTTGATGATATAATTCTCTTGAATTGTTTTTGATATCTTCTTTTTGTTTCTCTAACTGAAGCTGAGCTGTTTCAACTGTAATATCTGTAAGTTTTTTATCAAGTTCAGAAGATGAAACTATTTCTTTTCTTTTTTTATCTACTTCTGCAAGTTCTAAATTAAGTTCATTTATTTTAACTTCCCAGCTGTTCTTTAAAGCTGTTTTTGAAATTTGTTGTTCATTAAGCTCTATTATTTCAGGAGCTTTTAATTCAGTTAATCTTATATCCTCATTTTCATTTATGCCCAAATATACTTTTAACTCAGTTTTTAACTGCTTGTACTCATTGGCTAACTCTTCTTTTTGCTGTAAGAAGTCATTTAACTCAATCTGTTGTTCTAAGATATCTAACTGACTTTTTTCTCCCACTTCATACTGGGCTTTTGTTTCATTCAATAGTCTTTCGTTTAATACTATCTGTTTTTCAACAATTACTAAGTTCTTTTCCTTAAGCATTATATTGGTATACTGCTGTACAGTTTGGTCCAATAAATTATGAGCGGTATCAATATAGCTTTTTTTAGCATTGATATAGCTGTATTCAGCCTGTAGCTCATTATAATTAGACTGATTTAATAAGTTCTCTGCTTTACTTTTTTCAAACTGTATTTCCTTGCTTTCCAGATTTTTTTGAGCTATCTTTAAAGATAAATTGTCTTTTAAGGTCATCTCAAGTGCCTTATCTAAATTTAGTTCAACTGTTTCTGCCATTATTGTTGGAGTTAATAGCAGTAAAAATATCATTATTAATATTGTTAAAGTATACTTTCTTTCCATTTTGTAATCCCCTACCTCTTTATCTTATTTAATCTCACTTTAATATTATCAGATAAATATCAAATAATTATGTGATTTTATCTGATAATATAATTCTAACTAATATAGATTTAAATTTTATTATTAAAATATT
>JBNJDV010000077.1:0-6466 GCA_051745185.1 Bacillota bacterium | reverse complement strand
AAAATACAACTTTACTTATCTTGATTTGATAAAAAAAGGTGAGCATAAATTACCATTGCCTGAGAATGAATTAGAAAAAATTCTAGAACAGTTTATAGCTGTTTTTCAAGATGGTTTTAAAGCGTAATTGACTTTATCAATATAGTAGATAATCAAGGGAGGATTTTACTACCTAATAGAGAATATATAACTAAGAGAAAATATTTTTAAAGAAGGGGCTGAATTGTCTATATGGAACAGGTTTATGAGGAAAAAAGAAAACAACTACTGGATGATCTAAGCAACATGAGTGAAGTCGCAGAAGAAATGCTGCAAAATGCTATTAAAGCTCTCGATGAAAAAGATGGTGAACTAGCCAGAGATGTAATTAATCGAGATGATGTTATGGATAACTATCAGGTTACTATAGAAGAAGAAGTTACTAGACTTTTATCTTTCGACAAACCCCTCATGAGTGATGCCCAATATAGTATTGCTTTAGTTAAAATCGCTAGTGATTTAGAACGAATTGCTGACCATGCAACAAATATAGCCGAAATTGTTCTTGAATTGAAAGGTGAAACATATTTACAGTCATTAGTTATGATTCCTGAATTGGCTAACATCGTTAAAGATATGCTAGATGTTGTTCTTGAGGCATTTATTACAAAGAATGCTGATTTAGCTGAAGCTGCTTGCCGTCAGGATGAAAGAGTTGATAATATTTATGAACAACTTTATAATAAAAACATTAAATTATTAAGTAAAAAAGAAGATATACAAAATGTTAATCAGATATTTCAGTTTACCAATGTTGCTAAATCCTTAGAAAGAATAGGAGACCATGCAACAAATATTGGAGAAGAAACAATCTTTATTTTAACTAAAAAAAGAACAAAATATTAATAGAAAAAGTTCTTAATCAATGGCCTATCTTAAAATACAGATAGGCTTTTTCTTTTATAAAGACATTTTTAAAGGGGGAATTAGATGAGCATTTATATAAAAAACGGTAAAGTTATAAAAAACGATCAAGAAAAAAAGCTTAATATATTAATTGAAGATGAAACTATTAAAAAAGTTGCAAAAAAAGATGATTTTACTCCAGAAGAAATTAAAGAAAGTGAAGTTATTGATGCTGATGGTTGTTATGTTTTCCCTGGGATAATTGATGCCCATACTCATTATCTATTAAGATCACGTGACTCTGTTACAGCAGATGATTTTTACACAGGATCACTGTCAGCAGCATTTGGTGGTGTGACAACCTTTATTGACTATATCGATGATGAGTATAGACAGGAAAAGGATTTTAAAAAATCATTAGAGGATAGAAAACATGATGCCAGAGATTCTGTAATAGATTATACATTCCATCAAAGTGTTACTCATTTTGATGAAGATACTGCTATGAGGTTAAGAGAAATAAAAGATGAAGGAATAAGTAGTATAAAGATATTTACCACTTATAGAGAAGAAGGTTACTTAATTGATAAGGAAAAATTATATGAACTTTTTAGGGTACTGAAACAGTTAGAACTTCTACCAACAGTTCATGCAGAAGATAATGAAATAATAGAAAAAAACCAAGAAAAGTTCATAAAAGAAGGTAAAACAGATATCACCTACCACCCAGATATAAGAACAGATCTTTCTGAAGCAAAGGCTGTAGAAAATATTGCTGAACTATCTGAGATGATTAATATACCAGCTTATATAGCACATCTTTCTTCAAAGAAAGGTTTAGAAATATTAAAGGCAAAGAGAGCTGAAGGAGTGAACATACATGCAGAAACCACTCCACATTATCTATTATTAGACCGAAGTTTCCTAAAAAGAGAAGATGGTTATTTATATTTTATGACACCACCTCTGAGGACTAAAGAAGATAACGAAAGCCTTTGGAATGGTGTAGTAGATGATGATATAGAGGTTGTAGCAACTGATCATTGCGCTTTTAAAAAAGACCAAAAGCAAAGAGGCAATAATGCTTTTGATATTTTACCTGGAATACCTGGATCAGAAACTTTATTGCCTTTAATCTATAACTTCGGTAGAGAAAAAGGGCTTAATGTTGTAGATATTGTTAATAAGTTATCAAAGAATCCAGCAAAAATTTATGGTTTGTATCCTCAAAAGGGAAGTTTAAAAGAGAATACTGATGCAGATATAGTGATCTTTGATCCTGAAAAAATCAGAGAACTGAACAGTATATATCTGCATTCCAGTGCCGGCTACAGCCCTTATAATCATATTGAAGTTAAAGGATATCCAATAACCACAATAAGCAGAGGAAATATTATTATAGACAGAGGTTCATATCGAGGATTTAGGGGAAACGGCGAGTATCTTAAAGCAAATAAAAGCTCTTTGTTTTAAGAAAAAAAGGGGTTAAAAAGAAAAAAGGAAAAATATTAAAAAATTTCTTGTGAATACTTGCACAAAATAAATAATTATGTTATACTATCTTTGAAATCGAAAATAAAAGATAGATAATTGTTCAAGAATTGTATTTTCACTAAATTTTAATAACTTTGACACCCCTTCCCTATCTGTTATACCAGATAGGGTTTTTATATTTTTACTAAAATAATTTGATAAATTAAATAGATTCTTTTTAAACTTTAATTTGTCTTGTCACCTATGGTATAATTTAATTAATAATCTGGAGGTGGTAAAAAGTGACAGATAAATATAAGATTTCTGAAGATAAATTAAAGTACTGTTGTGAACCAGAAATATTTTCGTTTCAATCAACAGCTGAACTCGATCCATTTGAGGATGGTATAATTGGACAAAAACGAGCAGTAGATGCAATTGATATGGGAATGAGAATTGATCAGGATGGATACAATATTTATATTTCGGGAGTTACAGGTTCAGGTAGATCAACTTATGCAAAAACCATAGCAAATAAAAAAGCTGATAAAAAAGAAGTACCTCAAGACTTATGCTATATGTTTAATTTTGATAACCCTGAAAAACCAAAAGCTATGAAGTTACCACCGGGAACAGGTATAAGACTTGAAAGCGATATGGAAAACATTATAAAAGATTTAAAAGAAGAAATCCCAGAAGTTTTTCAAGGTGAAGAATATGATGAAGCAAGAAATAAATTAATGACCCGATATCAGGAAAAATCAAATGAATTAATGGAAGAGTTTGATAAAGAAATCAATGAAGAAGGTTTTACACTACAAAACACGGCAAGAGGTACGGTTCCAGTACCTATTGATGAAGATGGTAAAATAATAAAACAAGATGAGTTTCAACAGCTAAGTGATGAGAAAAAAAGCACTTTAAGAGAAAAAAGCCAAAAGATACAAAATGACCTAGAAAAATTAATGAGAAAAATCAGAGATATAAAATCAGAAGCACATGAAAAGTTAAAAGAAATGGAAAAAAAGCTAAGTTTAAGTGTAATTGAACCTCGTATTGAAAGATTAAAAGAAAAATATGATGATGTAGAAGAAATCATCCAGTATTTAGATAAAGTAAAGTATGATATAACTCAACATTTAGATAAATTCAAAGATGATGATGATTCTAAACAGAACATTTCTAATCTGTTCAGTCAAAAAGATGATGAGTCATTTTTTATAAGATATAAAGTAAATTTAATTGTTGATAATAGGGAGTTAGAAGGAGCTCCTGTTATATTTGAACACAATCCAACGTATTATAATCTTTTTGGTAAAACTGAAGCAAAAAGTAAGTTTGGTACCTTAACAACTGATTTTACAATGATTAAAAGTGGAGCAGTTCATGAGGCTAACGGCGGCTATTTAATAATAAAGGTAAAAGACCTGCTTACTAAACCCTTTGCCTGGGAAACACTAAAAAGGATATTAATTAATCAAGAAATTATTGTTGAAAATATAGGTGAACAGTATCGTTCTGTCCCAATCAGTGGATTAAAACCTGAAGGAATTCCTATTGATCTTAAAGTCATATTAATAGGTAACCCCTATTTATATCAGCTTTTATACCACTATGATGAAGAATTTAAGAAACTCTTTAAAATTAGAGCAGACTTTGATTATGAAATGAAAAGAAGTAAAGAAAACATGCAAAACTTTGCTTCATTTATATCTTCTGTTTGTAGAAATGATGGTATTAATCACTTTACGCCAGAAGCAGTTTCAAAAGTAGTAGAATACAGCAGTAGAATATCTGAAGATAAAGAAAAAATGACAGCTAAGTTTAACCAAATATTAGAAATTATCTATGAAGCTAATTCAATAGCTGAAGTAAACAACCATGACTTAGTTCAAAGAGAAGATGTTAAAAAAGCGATTGATGAAAAGATTAGAAGGTCTAATTTAATAGAAGAAAAAATACAGGAAAGAATTGAAAAAGATCATATTTTAGTAGATATTAAAGATAATGAAGTCGGTCAAATAAACGGACTTTCAGTTTATCAGACCGGACAGTATTCATTTGGGAGACCAACAAAGATTACTGCACAGACCTTTTTAGGACAGGATGGAGTAATCAATATTGAAAGGGAAGCTGAGATGAGCGGCAGCATCCATAACAAAGCTGTACTGATATTCTCTGGATATTTGGGTAATAAGTATGCTCAGGACACTCCTTTAAGTTTAAATGCTTCTTTAGCATTTGAACAAAGCTATGGTGGAATCGATGGAGACAGTGCAACAGCTGCAGAACTGATTGCTATCCTTTCATCAATTTCAGAGTTTCCTATAAGACAGGATATTGCAATAACCGGTTCGATGAATCAAAAAGGAGTTATTCAACCAATAGGTGGAGTAAATGAAAAAGTAGAAGGATTTTATAAAGTATGTAAAGAAAAAGGATTAAATGGTAAACAGGGGGTTGTCATCCCTAAACAAAATATTGATAATCTAATGTTAGATGAAGATGTAATTGAAGAAATAGAAAATGATAAGTTCCATCTTTATTCAGTGAATAATATAGATGAAGCAATAGAAATTATGTTTGATAGACCAGCTAAGGAGGTTCATAAAAAAGTTCATAAAGTAATTAAAGAAAAAGCTGAAATAGCATCAGAATTTAAAGAAAAAGGCAAAGAAAAAAAACATGATGAATAATAACTAATACATGAAATAAAAATAGGAGTGAATATATTGTTAAAAATAGAAGCAGATTTGCATGTCCACTCTACATTTAGTGGACATGCTTATTCTACAATAGATGAACTAGCTAATGAGGCTAAGATTAAAGGTTTAAAAATGATTGCATTAACAGACCACGGACCAGCTTTACCGGGGGGAACACATTTTAACTACTTTAATAATTTAGGTGTTCTTCCTGATATGATAAATGGAGTAAGAGTTTTAAAAGGGATTGAAGCAAATATTTTAAATGATGGGTCATTAGACTTAAGCCGAAGATTTTTTAGGCATCTTAATTTTATTGCCTGTGGAATTCATATGAATACTGGATATACGAATACTACAAAAAAGGAACATACAAAAGCCACTATCAATGCAATCAAAAATCCTTTAGTAGATATGATAACACACCCGGCAAGTATGTCTAATAGATTAGAATTAAAAGAGGTAGTCAAAGCAGCTAAAGAAAATGATGTGATACTAGAAATTAATGCTAGCTCTCATAAAGCTAATAAAGGTCGGGGAAATCGAGGATTAACAAGAAAGTTAATTGAGATGTCTTTAGATAATGGAAATATACTTGCTGTAAACAGTGATGCCCATTATAGAGATATGGTCGGTAATTTAAGTTCTTTAGATCCAATTATCGGAGATGGCATTATTTCAAATGATGATATAATTAACTCAGATACTGATAAAGTGATGAATTTTTTAAAAAAGAAAAACAAAGCAAACTTAAGATAGATAAAGAAATATATATTTAATATATAATAATCGGCAATAAGCAAAATTATTGTCGATTTTTTGCATTTGAAATTTCACATAAAATAATTATAATAATAAGTAGAAAGTCAATAAAAGTCAAAAAGTCAAATAAAGACAAAAAAATTCAGGAGGTGTCGGTATGTTTGATTTAATTCCACGTCGTAGAAATGAGAATCAGATGACCGAAAGGAGTGAAGATCCTTTTGATGCATTATGGAACAGTTTCCTTAACAATGTGAGGGACCGTTCTGAGATAGGCTTTAGAACCGATGTTAAAGAAAAGGATGATAAGTATATTATAGATGCTGAACTCCCTGGAATGAATAAAGATGATATCAAAGTTGAGATGGAGGATAATTATCTAACAATTTCTGCAAATAATGAAAGTTATGAGGAAGAAGAAAATGAAGGATATATTCGCAGAGAAAGAAGAAAAGGCAGTTATTGCAGAAGTTTCTATGTTGAAAATATAAAAGAAGATGAAGTAGAAGCTGAATATAATAATGGTATCTTAGAAATTACACTACCTAAAAAAGAAGAAACAGTTAGTAAAAAGAAAACAATAGATATTAGGTAATATAGATTAATTTTTCAAGTCCCGGTTTTTTTACCGGGATTTTTTT
>JBNJDV010000076.1:0-6816 GCA_051745185.1 Bacillota bacterium | reverse complement strand
TAATCGCTCTGATTTTCTTCAGAAAAGACGGTGGTTTAATCTATATGTTCAAGGGAGTTAGTGGTAATTAATTACCATATAACTTTTTTTTATAATTCTTGATAACCTAAATCCTTTTAAATAATCAAACTAATAATATTTCTATGAACAATAAAGAAGAGGTAGAGGATAGATTATTAGAACTTCAAGAGGAGTATGGAGACAGTGAATACGAACAAATAAGGATTAATGAAATACTTAGGGATGAATTTCAGGATGAAGATTATCAACAAGCATTAATAGATTTAGGTATTAATACAGAAAATACAGGATTAGAAGAAAATATTGAAGATAACACATACACTGAACCTAATACTGAAGATACCAAAGATGCTTTATTAAAAATTATGATGGTGGCTAGGGACCATATTAGAAAGACCAGGATAAGGTTAGAGGGTAAAGAAATTAGAGATTCTAAAATTGTTAAGGTTCGTGGTAAATTTCTGATACCTAGTAACGAAATAGATTTTATCGAACAAACATTAGAAGCTTTATATTCACCACAACATCTTATTTCTAAGCTGCACACTAATACTTCTTATTTTGATGACACTATGAATACGTTAATTAATAACTTTAGGACAAGGCTTGAAAATTATAATGATGATGTTGTTAGTGGTCGTGAAATGCGTATTGCTATAGATATATTCTTGAATGAGATAAATGTTATACGAAACGCAATCATAAGCGGTAGATTAGGAGACATTACTAGAGATATGGTGATTAACTCATACAACGAAAAACAAGAGAGCACAGGCGAGGACAAGCTCCAAAAATTAAAAAACGAGTTAGGGGTTTAAAAAACTAAATCCTTTTAAATAATAAATACAATAATAATTCTATGAAAGAAAAAAACAATATAGAAAAAGAAGAAAAAGAGTTAAACAATCTTTCAAAAATCAAAGTAAATAGTAATGCCAATTACAAAGACATCAAGGATGATAAAGATGTAGCCAATAAAAAAAAGTTAAAAAACCTGTCTAAAAACACTTTTAAATACTGGGTTTATTTGTTTAAGGACGGTAGGAGAGTAAATTCTTTTGGTGTAAATGAAGAAGAATACGGAGATGTTAAATTATTAGTTCGTAGAGAAGAAGTCAAGGGAGAGAATAAAATTATATTCAGAGAGTTATATCCTGAGCCTAAGTATGATTTAAGGACAATTAATAACAATAAAAAACAGATTTCTAAAGAACTAAACAGGCTAAAGCAGATTGAAAAGAAGTTAGAAGAAAATAATTTTGCATCAAAACCTAAAGAATATAATTATGATATAACAGATGTTAAATTATTAATTCAAGAAAAGGAAATCATGTTAAATTCTATAAAGTATGGTGTAACACATCAGTATATACATGACATAAGAGAGGATGGTATTCCTGTTGTTATGTATGATATGGAGAATAGTGGTTTAAGGCTAAGGAAATATATAAAAGAATCTAGTTGTTTTGCTGATGCAACAGAGAATAAAAAGATTGAAAGTGCAGAAGCAAAGCGACAAATAGACCACCAATTAAAAAAGAAGAATGATAAGGATTGGCAGAAAATAGCAATATTTACTCTATGGATATTGTTATTGGCTATCGCTACTTATGGTGTATGGGAATTAATGAGCTATAATAAGGATAGAGAGATGCAGTTTTGTACAGAGGGTTTTGATAAATTGTATGAGAAACAGAGTAGGATGTATGATGATGTTGTTAAGACAATCAAAGAATCTAATGTGAATAATAATGATATTGAGAATAAAATATTAATTAATAACAACGAGATATTAAAACAATGCGTAGTTCCTGTAAACGAAATACCGAGGAGTAGTTAATAATGGCATTAAATGTTATTGGTGTTATTATAATGAGTGTGGGTTGTTCATTAATAATCTATTTTGGTGTAAATAATATCATCAAAATACATAACAGAAAGCTAAGCATCAAAGAACAAAGAGTAGTAAATAGAGCTAAGAAAGTAAAAAAGAAATATGGAAAGAAGTCTAGAAAAAATTAAAATATTATTTTACTGGGTTCTAGTAAAAATAAAGCGTTTATGGTTGAAATTCTGGAATTCACAATTTAAATATAAAATATATTTCATTATTGTTATTTTAATGTTATTTAAAGAATTAAGGATTTGGATATTTAAATGGATCATACAAATTTTATTATACTTTAACTAAAATGAGAACTAAGATATTAATTGAGACAATCGTATTTATTTCACTAGCATACTTTTTAATGCCAATATATACTGGTTTTTTTATGTATCTATTAAAAATTATTTTATATATTATTTCTTTGATAGTTATAATGATATATATAGACAAGGGTTTAGAGGGTATTATAAAGCATATTAAATTAAACTATATTAACTGGTATCGTAAATATTATGAAAGCAAACACAATACAAAAAACACTTTCTTAAGTTTTGGAATAGTTAAGCAAGTAATTATATTATTATATTTATCAATTACTAATAGATCTAGATATTATCATTATTCTAAATATTTTATTATTAATAATAAACTAGCATCATTGTTTATATTAGTATTTGTAGTTCTAGTATTTTCTATGCTTTATGTGTTGATTTTTTAATTAAATTTATAAATGATAGAATTCATTATAATTATTATATGGCACAAATATTAACCAAACAAGTTTTAACAAAACAACAATTAACTAAGAGTTTAACGCCTAACACTATAAAGCGTATTAATCTAAACGCTCAGAGAGAGTTAGAAAGGAAAAATAAAGCTGAATTTGACAGACAAGTTAGAGAGATTGATGAAGCGATACTTAATACTAGGACCGTTCAGGAAGCGAAAGATATATATAATAGTTTAGATCCAATCATAAGACAAAATATTATTAACACTCCTGAAAAAATACAAGAAATTCAAAACCAAAAAATAAATACTCTGCAAGAAGAAATTAAGGCTCTTAAAAGAAAAGAAGACAGATACGATGAAAAAGGAAACAAACCACAAGAATTTAGATATAGAGTACAAGCAAAAGAGTTAAATAAATTTGTTGATGAAATTAAAAGCGGAAAGGTTTATGATTTAAAAAAAATAACAGATTATGCTGCAAGTGTTGGAAAAAACGAATATAGACGAAGAAAAGATAAAGAAAACAGGAGAGAAGCAAGAGAGAAGCAGGTTAAGAGAGCTTTAGAGAGTGGTGCAGAAGTTAGTAAAATAGACTATCAAAAAGGGACTGCTATTATAGGAGGTCAAGAAGTTAGAGTTGATAAAGATACAATAAAAAATATTAAATTATCATCAGTGAAAAGAGCAGAAGACAAACAAGTAATAGATAAAATTAACACCAAAATAAAAGAAAATAAACCTTTAACTTTTAAGGATTTAGAAGCTGCTAAAAAAGTAGGTATAAGTTCTAAGCAGTTAACAAGCGCAGTAGTTGAAAGTGGCAATATAGCTGTAAAAATAAATACTTACAATAAAGCAATAGAGGATGCTAAAAAAGGAAAAAGACCTGATGTGGTTAGCTTAATGAGAAAGGGTATAATTACTGGTGATGAAGCTACAAATATAGTAAAAGCATTTGAAACTTCACCACAAGAATTAGAAAAAATAAAAGATAAAGATTTTTCTAAAGTATGGGAAAGATTAATACCAGAACCTGGAAAGAAAAAAAGTAGTTTAACTGCTCTTGATAGTACTACACAAGTAAGAGCATTTAAGACAACAGTAAATCAAGAACTTAAAAGGTCTGGAATTGAACCTGTAAAACTATCTGCTGATACTACTAAATTTGAGAAAGAATATAATAAATTATTAGACATGAGAGAAAATCTAAAAAAAACAATAAAGAAAGATGTAAAAGAAAAAACATTAAACGAAATATTAAAGAATGAATTAAGTTTAAAAAATAAAGCTCTAACTGGTCAAAGTATGACACCAAAAGAACTTAAGTTATTAGAGAAACAAATAGAATTACAAGGTAATGAATTAACTAAAGCACAAATAGAATATGGTAAAAAGTTATGGAACTTACCGGCTGTATATGCTAGACAAATAAAAATTAGATCACAAAAAGGTGAGAAAAATGCTCTTTATAACGATTTTAAAAAAATTGGAAAAGGTGCATTAAAAGAGGTAGGTGATTTGATTAATGTTGTTACTGGTGTTAAAGGATTAACAATAAATAGTAAAGGTGAAAGTTTTGATGGTATAATTGCAAAAGGAGCAAGAGGTTTTCTAGATTATGAGACTAGAGTAATTAAAGAACTTACACAAGGTAAAAGTGTTAAAAATGTAATAGGTGATGATTTAAAAAAGATTGTTAAATCATCTAAAGAGATTGGTAATAAAACAGTTGATGTTATTAAGTTTATGAAGGAAAACCCTATTGGTACATTAATATTAGTTAGTGCAGGGATAGAAGCAGGTATTATTGGAAGTAAAAAAGAGTTTATGAAAAACCCTGAAGAAAATATAGGTCGTGCTATTGTTTGGTTGTTCCCTGGTAAAATCATTAAAGGAGTAGTATCTACTTCTAAATTAGGTTTTAAGGTTACTGGTGACTTGACAAAAGATTTAGTAAAGATTTCAAGATATTTAAAAAATTCTAAAGTTCCTGTAAGGAAAAGAAAAGGTGATACTTTTGACTATTTTTTTATGAAAAAAAAATCATTAGGTAGTTTCATAAAAGATTATCCAAAAGAAAAATTTTTAAAACTTAAAATGTCAAGAATTAATAAAATTGTTGATAATGCTAAAAATAAAGCATCAATTAATTTTAAAGTAGGTAGTAAACTAGATAGAAGTAAAATATTACTTGAGACAAAACTAAAAAAAATATTAGAGATACCTAAAAATGTTAAATTATCTTTAAATAAAAAACAAATAGATAAAATTGTTAGCAACTATGAAAAATTAAATGATAAGCCAATTATAACTTTCAAGGTTGGCTCAAAAAAAGAAACATTAATAAATAAATTAAATAAAGTTCTAGATTTCCCCAAAGAGCAATTAAGGACTTTAAAAATGAATAGAATCAATAAAATTGTTAATAATGTTGCTAAAAAACAAGAAAAGTTAATTTTGAAATTTAAAGCAGGTGATACTAAAGAAAGAGTTATTAATAAATTAAATAAAATACTTGATATACCAAAAAATAAATTAATGGATATGAAAATTAGTAGGATTAATAAATTAGTTGAAAATGCTAAAAACAAACCAGTTATAACTTTCAAGATTGGAACCAAAAAAGAAACAATAATAAATAAGTTAAACGAATTATATGCTATACCAAAAGATTTATTAAAAAAATTAAAATTAACTAAAATTAATAAAATAGTTGATAAAATAAATAAATCTAGAAATAAACCAATTATAACTTTCAAGATTGGTACTAAGAAAGAAACAATAATTAGGAAGTTAAACGAATTATTAGGAATACCTAAAAAAATATTACAAGATCTTAATATGAAACAAATTAATAAAATTGTTGATAAGAGAAATAAGGAAGTTATTAGTTTTACTGTTGTTGATAAAGCTAAGGTTGCAAGTAAAACTAGAGGCAAAAAATTCCTTGCTGGTAAGAAAGCACAAGCTAGAATACCACAACCAGTATTAAAAGAAGTAAACAAACTAGAAGATAAAACTAGTGCGATAATGAAAGAAGCTTTAAGTTATAATAAAAATGATATTATAAGGTTCAAGGTTGGGAAACAAGATAGTGTTACTAGTTTTAAGGTTGGAAAACAACTGGAAAAGATGAAAGTTCAAAAATCTATACTTAGAAAAAAATTAAAATCAATAACTAAATTAAAAATTAAAACTAAAAATCCAGCGTTATACCTTATAGAAGTTAGATTATTAAAAAACCTAACAAGAATTAGTTTATTAACATTATTTTTTGAAAGACTATCAGGCTTTACCAAGCAGAATAAAAATTTAGCGAATAAAGATTATGAAAGAATAAAAAAAGATTTAAGAGATGTTTTGAAAATAAACGAAAGAATTAAAATAAGAGATATTGAAAATTTAAAAGATCAGGAAAGAATAAGAATAAAATTAATAGAACAATTAAAAATTAGGATAAATGATGTATTAAGAGATGTTAAGACTATAAAAATACCTAAAACAGAATCTAGGCTAGCTCCTACAATAAAAATGACTGAACCTCCAAAGATTCCGCCAAAAATTAAGCTTCCTAAAATATCGTTTGATAGCAATAAATTAGATAATCGTATTATTGTTTTTGAAGCAAGGTATAGGGAAAGAAAAAATAAGAGCAAACCTTTTAATAAAAAAAATAATCCTGTTGTAGTTAAAACAATCAAGAAGAAAACAACAAAAAACAGAATGTTAAAAATCGTTGCAAACCGAACAGATAAAAGTCTGGTTCGTAGTATGAACATTTTTGTTAGAGAAATAACAAACAGGAAAGTAAAAGATATTAAGAAACCTAGTTTATTAAGTAAGTTCAGACAAAAGAAAAGTAAAAACACACCAGTATTACAATTGGTAGAAAAAACTAAGTTCTCTCAAGATACAAGAGGAGAGAAAAAAGAAATTAAGAAAATTAAAAAGATTAGTAAAAAGAATAAACCAATAAAACAAAAGAAAAAATCAAAAAAATCCAAGAAAAAATCAATAAAGACAAAAAAAAGTAAAAAGTCTTCAAAATAAACCATTAAATAACAAAATTTTTCTTATTTTATTCTTATTTTATCAAAATAATGTTAAAAAACCCTTTTAAGCAAATAGAACAATAATTAGAACACTTTTTTAATTTTTAATGCCATAAGTCATAA
>JBNJDV010000075.1:0-7029 GCA_051745185.1 Bacillota bacterium | reverse complement strand
TACTTTATGTTCTAACCAGCATTGAATCAACTAGATCATCTTTTACACTGCTGCCTTCTAAATACTCTACAACTTCTAGAGCAAACTCTAATGCAACACCTGCACCTCTTGATGTTATAATATTACCATCTTTTACCACTCTTTCCTCTTTATAATTACAGGAGGGTACTTCTTTTTTAAAACTTGGATAACTAGTTGCATCTACATTTTCTAAAATACCTGCAGCCTCCAAAACCATTGGAGCAGCACAAATTGCTGCAACCATTCCATTGTTTTCATTAATCTGTTTAACAAAATTTAATATTTGAGAGTTCTCTTTTAAATTTTTTGCTCCCGGCATTCCTCCGGGTAATAATATACCATCAAAGTCTTCAATATTTATCTGTCTGATTCTCTTATCTGCAATTACTGCTATATTGTGAGCTCCTTTAACATCAAGCGAATTCAAACTTACAGTTACTACTTCAATTCCTGCTCTTCTCAATACGTCTATACTGGTAATTGCTTCAATCTCTTCAAATCCCGGTGCCAAAGGTACTAATACTTTTTTACTCATCTCATCACTCCTCTAGTATTAATAGAATAATTTAGATACTTCTCTTTCTAACTCTATACTGTTGTTGAAATGAATCGTTTTAAACTTGAAATTATCTGCAGTTTTTATATTATTAATACTATCATCAATAAACAATGTGTCTTGGGAATTTAAATTATACTTCGATATTAATATTTCATATATTTTATCTTCAGGTTTAATGGTATTTACTTGATATGAAATTACTTTTCCATCAAAAAAATCAAAGAAGTTATATCTCTGTTTTACCTGCAGAAAAGCTTTTTTATGAAAGTTTGATAGTATATATAGATTTATTTCTTGACCAGCTAAATTTTTTAAAACAGATATATTTTTAGTTATAGGTTTTAAATAAGAAATCCAATTATCCATAATCTTTATAATTTCGTTTTTATTGTTAGGTTGTCTATCAACAAACTTCCTTGTAGCCTCATTTTCAGAAATTGTACCCCTATCAAGCATTATCCATTCTTTTGAATTGAAAATATTATCATATATTTCTTTCTTTTTGCTTTCCTCTGTTACATAATCGTCTATTATCTTTTCAGGAGTAAACTCTAATAAAACATTTCCGAGGTCAAATACTACATTTTCAATCATAAAAATCTCCTTTATTAAAACTTTTCATCCTTTTTATCTTTTATTCTTTCAATTATTAGTCCTATAATTAATAAAACAATCCCAATTATGATACCAAAAATACCGACTTTAATTATTAAACTTATCTCCGTATCTACAAATAGTTCAATAAATACATGGTATATCCCATTTCCAATTAATAAAACAGCTGCAAATACTAAAACAGTAAAACCAACATCTTTAATATCCAAGCTGCTCCCTCCTTAGGTCAATTTATAAATTCAATAATGAGTTGGATAGTCTCTTCCCACTGCTTTTGTTTTGAAATCAGGCTTTGACCATCTCCTTTTTGAGGACCATAATTTCCAAAACCAGAGTGGTTTCCACCTTCAATACTTTCATAAACCGTATTTGAAGGCAAGTTGTTTTTAGAATTTTCATAATTTTCCCAGTCAAGTATTTTATCTTCAGTAGCTGTTATTGATAAAACATCTACTTTTTTATTGGAAAGATTAATATCTTCAGAAACATATGAAGATAATAATATTAACCCTTTTATCAGTTTTAATTCATCAAAGTTATTGTATAAATAACTTCCAGCCATAGCTCCACCTAGAGAATGACCAATTAAATACCATTCTTTAATATTTTTATCATTTAAAATAATGTGTGCCCTGTCAATATCTAAAACAGCTAAATCTAAAGGCATCTTGATTAAATAAAAAGGATAGCCTCTTTCACTGAGAAGGAAGGCTAATGGTGCATAAGCTCTCTCATCTACTCTACCACCGGGATA
This sequence comes from Bacillota bacterium, assembly GCA_051745185.1. GTDB lineage: Bacteria > Bacillota > Halanaerobiia > Halanaerobiales > M55B127 > M55B127. The sequence goes on along the minus strand of JBNJDV010000075.1, from coordinate 5,080 downwards.
AAATATAAATGCTTTATCATATGTATTGCTGTGTTTAAATTCATAATACTTATCATGTTCAACAACATATTCATTTTTTAAATACTTTTGATTATTTTCTAGTGGTTTATAACTTGAATAAATAAAATAAAATAATCCGGCTGCACTAATCAAAATTATTATAATTAAGATATATAGTATTTTTCTTTTTTTCATTATATAATTCCTCTTTTTTTATTATGGACTTAATTAAACATTTCTATATTATTAATAATTTCCCTTTATTATATAAAGAAAAAACCCCGTTGTGTTAACGGGGCCATTAAGTTTATTGTACAGTAAATACAAATTTGTCTTCATAGTCAATTTCAACGATAGATTCTTCTGCTATTTCACCTTCAAGTAACTTCATAGCCAATGGATCTTTCAAGTACTTTTGTATGACTCTGTTAATCGGTCTTGCACCATAAGTTGGATCATATCCTAATTCCATAATTTCTTCCTTAGCTTGATCAGTTACAGATATATTCAAATTCCTTTCAGATAACTTATCTCTTAGATCATCTAGTTTTATATCAACGATATTCAATAAGTCATTTTTACTTAAGGAATGGAATATTATTTTTTCATCTACTCTGTTTAAAAATTCCGGTCTGAAATGGTTTTTTAATGCTTTGGATACTCTTCTATTCATTTCCTCTTCATCATCAAGATCTTGAATATATTCCGAACCAATGTTTGATGTCATTATGATTACTGTATTTTTAAAATCAACTTCATTTCCCTGGCTGTCAGTTAGTATACCATCATCAAGGATTTGTAATAATATATTAAAAACATCTTGATGCGCTTTTTCAATTTCATCAAGCAAGATTACTGAATAAGGCTGTCTTCTAATCCTTTCTGTTAACTGGCCGCCTTCTTCAAATCCAACATAGCCCGGAGGTGAACCAATTAATTTAGCAACTGCATGTCTTTCCATATATTCTGACATATCGATTCTAACCAATGCTTTTTCATCATCGAAAAGATAAGCTGCAAGTGTTTTCGCCAACTCTGTTTTACCTACACCGGTTGGACCCATGAAGATAAATGAACCTAATGGCCTGTTAATATCCTGCAATCCTGTTCTTGATCTTCTGATTGCATTACTGACTGCAGTAATTGCTTCTTTTTGACCAACAACTCTTTTTGCTAATTCATCTTCAAGATGAATTAATTTTTCTTTTTCACCTTCCATTAGTTCTTGTATTGGTATATCTGTCCAGGAAGATACAATCTCTGCAATATCTTCAGCAGTTACTTCTTCTCTTAGAACATTATAATTTTTACCTAACTTTTCTAACTCTTTTTTAGTTTTATCTAATTCAGCTTTTAATTCATTTAAATCTCCATATTTTAAACGTGCTGCTTCTTCATAATTTGCTTCTCTTTCAGCATTTTCTGCTTTTACTTTCACTTTTTCTATTTCTTCATTTAAATTCTGACGTTTTTGAATTAATTCTTTTTCTCTATTCCAACGAGCTAATTGGGGATCTCTTTTTTCTTTAAGTTCATTAATTGTCTGGTCTAACTCCAGCAATCTATCTTTAGATTCTTCATCTTCCTCTTTTTTTAATGCCTCTTTTTCTATTTCTAATCTTCTAATTTTTCTATTTAGTTCATCTATTTCTAGGGGCATAGAATCTATATCAATTCTAAGTTTAGAGGCTGCTTCATCCACTAAATCAATCGCTTTATCAGGCAAAAACCTTTCAGTAAGATATCTTTCAGATAACTTAGCTGCAGCTACAAGTGCATTATCCTGAATTCTCACCCCATGATGAATTTCATACTTCTCTTTTAGTCCTCTTAGAATAGATATTGTGTCTTCAACAGATGGTTCAGATATCTTAACCGGTTGAAATCTTCTTTCTAATGCTGCATCCTTTTCAATGTGCTTTTTATATTCCTTTAAGGTTGTTGCCCCTACACAGTGTAGTTCACCTCTTGCTAAAGCCGGTTTTAATAGGTTTGCAGCATCCATAGAACCACTAGTTGCACCAGCTCCAACTAAAGTATGCATCTCATCAATAAATAGTATAATTTGACCTTCAGCTTTTTTTATCTCTTTTAATACTGATTTCAACCTATCTTCAAACTCACCACGGTATTTAGTTCCAGCTATTAGTGAGCCCATATCTAAAGAAATTACTTTTTTGTTTTTTAAAGCTTCTGGTATATCACCATTAACAATTCTTTGAGCAAGTCCCTCTACAATAGCTGTTTTTCCAACACCCGGTTCACCAATTAAAACAGGATTGTTCTTTCTTCTGCGTGATAAAACCTGCATTATTCTTCTAATTCTCTCATCACGACCAATCACAGGGTCAAGCTTACCATCTTTAGCCAGTTCGGTAATATCAATTGTGTATTTTTCTAATACTTGATACTGTTGTTCTTGGTCTGGAGAGGTAACTTTTGTTCCATCTCTAATATCTTCTATAGCTTGTTTTGCTTTTTTTAAATCTATATTTTTAGAACTTAAATATTCATATGTCTTACTATTTTTAGTAGCTAATAATCCTAAAAGGAAATGTTCAGTAGAAATGTATTCATCTCCAAGTTTTTTTGCTTCCTTTTGAGTATTTCTAAGTACATTATTTAGTTCTTGAGACATATATAACTGTCCCTGGTCAGAATATACTTTTGGCAGCTTTTCAATTATATCTCTTAAATCTTTTTCAAACACAGATATATTTATACCTAACTTTTCCATCAAAGGGACCATTATCCCCTGGTCATCTTTAATTAATGATAAAAATAGATGAGCGGGATATATCTCCTGGTTTCCATTATCTTCTGCAATATGTTGTGCTTCAGCAATGACTTCTTGTGCTTTTCGAGTGAAATCTTCCATCCGCATTTTTTATCCCTCCATTTAAATAGTACTTTAATAAACAACTTCCTTTTATATTATACTATAGAAATAATCCAAAGTCAAAGAAGGTCAAACTTTAGATTAAAATATACACAGGCTTAAAAAAACCTGTGCGGTAGATGAAATAAATTTAGTTCATTGAGGGGGTTTTAACGTTTAAAATATTAAAAATTTCACCTTTATTAGCCATTAACTTCATTTTTGTATTTGGTGGACAGGTAATGAAGTCTTTTTCTTCTAATTCATATTCAGTTTCTCCAATTTGGATTGTTCCTTTTCCTTCTATTACATGAAAAAATACATCAACCGGAACTTGATGTTCTGGTATTACATCTCCTTCTTTTAATAAGAGGTTTTTCACCTGTACGTTTTCACTTTTTAAAACATTTTTGGTCATAATTCCTCTCATGTTTTTTTCACTTTTAAGCTTATCTAACTTTATTACACCCATTAAAACTATACCTCCTGTTTTAATTTAGTGAATGAACAGTAACCAATCTCATCACTTAATTTTTGTATTTTTTCCCACTTATCATCTTCAATAACATCTTTTGCTGTAGGATAAAGTATATTATTTTCTTTAAAAATATGATCTCTTAATGTTAAGATTAGAAATTCTGATAGTTTTTTAAGCTGCCTTTTAAATTCATCAAAGTCCATTTTATCTGCATTTTGAGAAAGTTCAGCTATTTCTTGTTTATATGGCCATAAATCATCATGCTCCATACGCATAATTCTTGTGGGACCAGTAATACCTTTCTCATCTACTTCCGGGAATAAGGCCTCTTCCTCACGTTCATGATGTTTTTCTGTTTCCAATAATAGTTTACCAACTTCTTTAAGTTCATCAAAAACCTCGTCGTTTGAATCATAACTATCAAGTTTATCAATTTTAGCTACAGCGTTTTCTAATCTGTTTAAAGTCTCTAGTATCTCATCATGTTCTCTAATTAGAACTGCTAAGGGATGTGAATAATCCAAATTATTTTGCAGTTCATCTAATTCATCTGCCATAACTTCAAGGTGTGCTGAACATAGATGTCTTAATTTTGTTTCGTCTAATCCTTCATTTATTAAAGATTGTTCAGCTTCTGAAAGATCCTTAGCTGATATTTCTTCTATTAATTCTCTGGCTTCTTGTTTTACTTCTTCCACATTTTCCTCATTATTTAGTCTTTCTAAGATTTCTTTTAACCTTTCTTTTTTATCAGACATTAATTTTCCTCCTAATGTTGACTATTTTTATCAACTTTATTTACTTTGATTATATTATATAATAAATAGAAATGCAATTCTGTGATATATGTCATTAAAAAACCCCACCTATAAAAAGGTGAGGCAACATTTTTAATATTAATTTTTTAAATATTATTCAAAATTTTTTAATTTATCAAAATCAAGTGTTGCAAAATAATCTTTTATACTTTCATCCCTTCTTATTTCAACAACTTCTCCGTTTTCTCTTAAAAGGAGTTCACCACCTCTTAACTTTCCATTGTAATTAAAGCCCATCGCATGACCGTGAGCACCGGTATCGTGAATTACTATGGTATCACCAATTTCGGTTTCAGGAAGTTTTCTATCAACTGCAAATCTATCTATAGATTCACACAATGAACCGGTTACATCATATGTCTCAGTCTTAGATTCATTTTCCTTACCCATCACAGTAATATGATGATATGCATCATAAATTCCTGGTCTCATCAAATCATTCATACTGGCATCTAAACCAACATGTTTTTTATAAATATTTTTTTTATGAATTACTTTTGAAACCAGATAGCCATAAGGGCCGGTAATCATTCTACCACACTCCATAAATATAGAAAGTGGGTCTAAATTGTTACCTTTTATGATCTCATCATATTTATCCTTGATACCATTTCCTACCTGTTTTAGGTCAACCGCTTTTTCTTCTGGTCTATAAGGTATGCCAATTCCTCCACCAATATTTAAAAATTCTAACTCAATTCCTACCTTTTCCTTTATTTCAACTGCCATTTTAAACATCATTTCTGCTGTATCTATAAAGTACTGTTCGTTAAGTTCATTTGAAGCTATAAAAGTATGAAGGCCAAACCTTTTTACACCTTTTTGTTTAGAGATCTTATAACCTTCAAAAATCTGTTCTTTAGTTAAACCATATTTAACTTCAGAAGGATTACCCATTATAAATCC
>JBNJDV010000074.1:0-7091 GCA_051745185.1 Bacillota bacterium | reverse complement strand
TAGATATAGTAAAATTATTGAAAGGTGATATATTTGTACTAGGTGGTAGTACAAGTGAAATTACCGGTAATAAAATTGGTACAGCTTCAAATCCAAAGTTAGGTGAAAAGATAATCAAAGGAATTCTACCTATAATAAAAGAAAAGGAAGTCTTTTTAGCAGTACAGTGTTGTGAACATTTAAATAGGGCTTTAGTAGTAGAAAGTGACTGTGCTTTAAAGTATAATTTAGATATAATTAATGCTATACCTCATAAAAAAGCTGGTGGTTCATTAGCTACTGCAGCATATGAATTTTTTGATAATCCGGTTTTAGTTGAAAATATTTCAGGGCATGCCGGTATAGATATTGGAGATACTTTAATCGGTATGCATTTAAAACATGTAGCAGTACCTGTTAGGATAGATATTAAAAAAATTGGTGATGCAAATCTTACTTTAGCCCGTACCAGACCTAAATTAATTGGAGGTAAAAGAGCAAAGTATAATGATCACAGCAAACATCTAAATTAATAGTATAAATTTTACAGTAGGGGGTGTTATATTGAAGGTGAACAAGAGATTAATTTTTTTAGTATTAATTTTGTGTTTGGTTTTATTAACACCTGCAATTAACGCTCAAGCTAGTTCATTAAATGATATACCTAAGGTTAGTATAGATATGAATGTAATTATTACATTGGCGATTATAGTATTGTTAATGGTATTGTTTTTCTTTGAACCAATAAATATTGATATAATAGCCTTGTCTGTACCGGTGATATTAATTATATTAAATAGGTGGACAAAAGTAACACCCGAGGAAGCAATTTCTGGTTTTGCTAATCAGGCAACGATAACAGTCTTGGCTATGTTTATTTTAAGTGCAGGTATACAGCAGACTGGTATTTTACAAGTTTTAGGAAGAAAAATTGCAGATATTACAGGAAGTAATAATTATAGACAGGTTGGTTTTATAACTGGAATCACTGGATTTATAGCAGTCATTATTAATAATACTGCTGTTGTAGCAACATTGATACCGATGGTTAATGATATTGCTGGAAAGACAAAAACTTCTCCTTCTAAACTTCTTATACCATTGTCATATGCAGCTATGATGGGTGGTATGATTACTTTAGTAGGTTCATCAACTAACCTGTTAGCTAGTGATATATCTGCAAGATTAATTGATCATCCCTTTTCAATGTTTGAATTTACAAAACTAGGTTTAGTAGTATTAGTCATTGGAGTTATATATTTAGTTGTAGTAGGACACAAGTTATTACCAAATCGAATTAAAGTATCTGAAGACCTTTTTGAAGAATATGAAATGCGAGAATATTTAACAGAGGTAGTAATTGAAAAAAATTCTCCATTAATTGATAAAACTATAAATGAATTTAAAAAAAGTACTGGTATGGATTTAGATATTGTTTTAATGAGCAGAAAAGACAGCCAATATATAGATCCATCTTTTAATAAAAGATTGAAAAAAGGTGACCATTTAATTATTCGAGCAGATCATCAGACTATTTTGAAAGTAATGAAACGAAATGGTTTGAGGTTGTTACCTCACAGCAATATCTATGAAGAAAGTTTAAAAGATCCTATGAAGGGTCAAAAGTTAATGGAAGTTGTAATCCCTTACGGTTCTTTCATGCAGGGGCAGACTATATCACAGGTTAATTTCTTAGACAGATATGAAACTGCTGTATTGGCTATTAGACGTGGTGGTGGTCTAACACACAAAAGAATGCAGGATATTAAATTAATGGCTGGTGATGTAATCTTATTATTAGTAAATGAAAAAACTGCAGACCGGTTTAGAAAAAATGAAAACTTTATAATAGCAAAAGAAATTGATACCAGAGATTATGAATTTAATAAAGCACTAAAAGCAATAAGTATATTGATCGGTGTTGTAGTTTTAGCTGCGATAGATGTAGTACCAATAGTAATTTCTGCTTTAGGTGGAGTAATAGCAATGGTAGCAACGAAAACTATTGATCACAGTAAACTTTATAGTTCTATTAACTGGGAAGTAATATTTTTATTAGCTGGATTAATACCACTTGGAATCGCTGTTGAAAAGACAGGTACTGCACAGTATATTTCTTTTCAGGTATTAAAACTTTCAAATTATTTTTCACCATTGATAATGTTGTTAATATTTTATTTTCTAACTGCTTTTTTAACTAATATAATAAGTAAAAATGCAAGTGTGATTTTAATGATTCCAATTGCAGTTGATGTAGCTCAAACTTTAAATTTAAATCCTTTTGCCTTTATCTTAGCAGTTACATTTGCTGCTGGCACTGCCTTTATGACACCTATTGGAAACCAAACAAACCTTATGGTTTATGGTCCTGGTGGTTATAAATTCAAAGATTATGTAATAACAGGATTTCCTTTACAAATAGTATTGGGAATAGTGACAACTTTAAGTATTGTATATATTTGGGGTCTATAGAGAGGTGGACAAATGGAAAAAATACAGATAATTATAGATAGTGCTTGCGATATTTCAGATCAAACATTAAAAAAATATAATATAAAGTTACTTCCTTTTAGAATTATAGTTGACCAGGATGAGTTTTTAGATGGAATTAATATTGATAAAGATAAATTATTTAAATTCTTAGAAGAAAAAAGATATATTACTACAGCCCAGGTTAGGGCACTTGATTTTGAGAAAGAGTTTAAAGATTGTGCTAAAAATAATTTAAAATGTATTTATCTTGCATTTTCTTCTAAGATGTCTGGAGCATATCAGACAGCAAAATTAGTTGCAGAAAAGGTTAAAGAAAGCTATCCGGAGTTTAATTATGAAGTTATTGATACTAAGTCAGGTTCTACTGCTATTGAACTATTAGTAGAAAAAACAATTCAATATCAAGAAGAAAAACTACCATTTGAACAGATTGTAAGCAAGATTAATAGCTTAGTTGAAAATATAGAGCATATTTTTACCTTAGAATCTTTAGAAAGATTGAAAACTGGTGGCAGGATAGGTAAAACAACTGCTTTTGTAGGAGAGTTTTTGAATATCAAACCAATTTTAGAAGTAAATGAAGGTAAAATTGAGTTATTTAAAAAGGTTAGAGGATATACTAAAGCATATGAAAAGATTTTAGATATTATGGAAAAAAGAAGCTCTAATTTAAAAGACCAGGTAATTGGTATTAGCTATTCTGGTGACAAAGAAAAGGCATTACTGCTAAGAGATATGATTGAAGAACGTTTTGGTTCAAAGAAATTTTTAATAAATATGATTAGTAATGTTTTAACCGTACATCTTGGTAGAAGTGGTGTTGGGGTGTTTTTTGAGAACAGTAACTAAAGAGGATATTATATGATAAAAAAAGTAATTTTAAGATTATTTGGTGATTTGAATTATTTTTTAAAAGACAGTGATAAATTATACCGAGAGATATCTTTTAAAGACCGACAGACCATAAAAGATATTCTAGAAGGTTTAAAGATACCTCATACTGAGGTATATCTGTTATTAAAAAATAATAAAGCAATCAGTTTGGATTACCTTGTTCAAGACGGGGACAAAATAAGTGTATATCCGGTATTTAAAAGTATTGATATTGAAGATGATATCTCTACTATTAGAAAAAAATATAGTAGTTACCCAAAGTTTATAGCTGATGCACATCTAGGTAAACTGGTAAGTTATTTAAGAATATTAGGTTTTGATATTCTTTATCATAATGATTATGGTGATAAGTATTTAGCTGAAAAATCAAAAGAAGACAACAGAATATTATTAACCAGAGATCACGGGCTTTTAATGAGAAGAGTAGTTAATTACGGCTATTTTATTAGAGAAGACAACCCTAAAGATCAGCTTAAAGAAGTAATAATTAGATATAATCTAATTAATTATGTAAATTATACAAGTAGATGCCCAAAATGCAATAGTGAATTAGAAAAGATAAAAAAAGAAAAAATAATTGATCGTCTAGAACCCAAAACAAAAAAATACTATAATAATTTTTTTATTTGTCCTAGTTGTGACCAGATATATTGGAAAGGTTCACACTTTAGAAGAATCAATGAGATGATTGAAAATATAAAGGATGGTATAAATAATGGCTTATAAACATAGAAAGTATCCAGAATGGTCATGGTCTCTATCAAGAGATAATATTTTTAGGAGTTGTTTAAGAAAATATTATTATCAGTACTATAAAAGTCACAATGGATGGGAGTGGGATGCACCTGAAGAAAACAAAAAAGTGTACAGGTTGAAAAAACTTCAGTCCACTGATGCAATATTAGGAAATTCTGTTCACCATCTTTTACATAAAATTATTCATGATCATTTTCCGGCAAACAAGGAATCTCTAAGTAAGAAAATAAAAGGAAGTTTAAATAATGCTTTTCGTTCATCTCAAAATAAATCTGCTTGGGAAATGAATCCTTCTCAAAACACAATGCTTAAAGAAATATACTATAAAAATGAGCTGTCTGATAAAAAGATTGATTTAATCAACTATAAAATAGATAAAATTTTAAACTATATTATTAATTCTGATATTATTGAAAATATTAAAGATTCATATTATGTTAAATCATTTGATACAAATACATTTGAAACAATTGAATATAAAGATACAAAGGTTTATGCAATTCCAGACCTTATTTATCAAAAAGATAAAAATAAATCACCTTATATAGTTGACTGGAAAACAGGTAAAGAAAAAAATAGTAATTTAGACCAACTTAAACTGTATTCATATTATTACTTTAAAAATTATAATTATGAAGGACCGATAAAGACTGTATTTGTTTATTTATATGAACAGCAAACAAAAGAATATGAGTTTAATTTTGATATAATAAATGAAGTCAAAAATAAAATTGATGAAAGCATAAATAGTATGAAGAGTTATTTAGAAGATGAAAAATGGAATAAACCAATGGGTAAAGATAAATTTATAAAAAGAGAAAATGATATAGTATGTAGTTTTTGTAAATATCGAGAACTTTGTAATAGATAGTATTGAGGTGTTGTTAGATTGCAATTATATTTGGATAAGGTACATAATAATAAAATTATAGAAGCAGTCGCTGAATTTGATTTAATAGATAAAAATGATAAGATATTAGTTGGGTTATCAGGAGGCAAAGATAGTTCCTTTCTTTTGTATGCCCTTAAAATTTTAAGCAAACATACCGCATTAAACTTTAAAGTAGATGCAGTAACTGTTGATTTAGGATTTGAAAAAAGCAATCATATTCCATATTTAGAGTATTTATGTGATGAATTAGATGTTAATCTCAAGATCATTAAAACAGAGATTCATAAATATATTAGACAAGAAGAAAATAATAATCCCTGTTCAAAATGTTCACATTTTAAAAAAGGTGCTTTAGTAAATTATATGAAAGAGAATAACTACACTAAAGTTGCTTTTGGACATCATTATGATGATGCTGTTGAAACATTTTTAATGAGCATAATGTATTCAGGACAGGTTAATACCTTACAGCCCAAAAGATTTTTAAGTGATAATGAGGTATATATAATTAGACCCTTAATATATCTAAGGGAAAAAAGAATTATTGCAGCAAAAGATAGATTTGAATATGAGGGTAATTTTTATAAATGTCCTTATGACCAGTACACAAAAAGAGAAGAGATAAAAAAGTTAATCAATAATATTAAATTTAACAAACAAATATTTTATAATATTGCTGCAGCAATGCGGGAAAGTTCAATAAAAGAATTATGGCCTAACAAACCAGAGAATAGAGAATTAGAAAATGAAATTTTTAAAATATGGAAAGGTTAATAATATTTGCTATTATTCAAAGGAGGTATATATAAATGAGTAAAGTGTATTTTGCAGATATTCGTGCCAGAGGAGAAGGTTCAAGTAAGATTAAGAAGATAAAAAAATTATTTGATAAAGCCCAATTGGGTGACCTAATAACAGATGGTGACTTAACGGCAATCAAAATACATTTTGGTGAAGAAGGAAATGATGGTTACATAAATCCAGTATTTGCTAGACAGGTTGTAGATAAGATAAAAGAAAATAAAGGTAATCCCTTCGTTGTAGATACTAATACATTATATTCAGGGATGAGACATAACTCTGTTGACCATCATAGAATAGCAAACTTACATGGATTTAACTTTTCGGTGTTAGATGCACCAGTAATTATTGCAGATGGTTTAAGAAGCCAAAACTTTTTGGAAGTTAAAATAAACGGAAAACACTTTGAAAGTGTTAAAATTGCGTCTGACATCGTACATACCGACTCAATGATTGTCATGTCTCACTTTAAAGGACATGAAATGGCAGGCTTTGGAGGGGCAATCAAAAATATTGCAATGGGTTGTGCCCCTGCAGCTGGTAAAAAAGATCAGCATAGTGTAGATATTCAGTCTGATAACAATACTTGTATAGCATGTGGAAGATGTGCTGAAGTCTGTCCAGAATCTGCAATTGTAGTTGAAGATTTTGCAGTAATTGATCCACAAAAATGTATAGGTTGTGGAGAATGCATAACTGCTTGTCCAGTAGATGCAATTGGAATGGATTGGGATTCTGAAGTTGGTCCATTTATGGAAAGATTAACTGAATATGCTTATGGTGCTGTAAAGAATAAAAAAGGTAAGGTTGGATATATTAATTTTTTACTTAATATAACTCCTGAATGTGACTGTGCACCATTTAGTGATGCCCCATTAGTACCTGATATCGGTATTTTGGCATCAAAGGATCCTATTGCATTAGATAAGGCAAGTTATGATTTAGTAAATAAACAACATGGTTTTAAGCATTCTTATCTAAAAGATAATTATGAAAGCGGTCAAGATAAATTTAAAGGAGCAAGAGAACATACTCAAGGGACAGTTCAACTCACTTATGGAGAAGAACTAGGATTAGGCAGTACTGAATATGAATTAATTGAAGTATAATATTAAATTATTGGGGTGGAAACATGAATGTAAAAAAAGAGTACATGAAGTTATTTAGAAGGAACTTATTTTTAAACAAGGAAAAGAGCAAAAAAGTAATTAAAGAAGTAAGTGAAGATGTAGATAATACTTTAAGTAAATATGATGATGATAGAGTTGCATTTGAT
>JBNJDV010000073.1:0-7212 GCA_051745185.1 Bacillota bacterium | reverse complement strand
AGTTTTAATGCATATCTTATAACAGGTTTAATCCTTTTAGCAACCTTAGTTGAAGTTGCTTATTACTTAAAGGTAATTCAAAAATTATTCTTTGAAAGTAGTAATCAAAAAGTAAGGAAGTTATTTCCCTGTCTAATACCAATTGGTTCACTTTCAATACTTGTTATCTATATTGGATTAAATCCTCAACCAGTAATATCATTTATAAATCAAGTTAGTGTTCAAATAATCAATAATTCAAATTACATTATCTCAATATTAGGAGGGATTTAAATGAGTTTAAATCTGATTATATTAATCCCTATATTCATATCTATTATCATTTACTTTCTATCTACAAAAATTAAAAAGGCAGGCCCAGTAATTAATGTACTTGTATCTGGATATATTTTATATAGTTTAACTAACATGTATGGGCAATGGAATCTTATTAATGAAAGTTTAAGTTTAAATATCTTAGGAAAAGACATAGATTTTCTTTTATCAGTAACTCCTCTTTCCTGGTTAATCGCAGTCATGACTGCCACGGGAATATTACTGATTAGTATCTTCAGTATCGGTTCTCAAGAAAAAGATAACAATACTGCTAGTTTTAGTTTTTTCTTTTCAATTCTATTCGGTAGTATTTTGGGAGTTGTTTTTGCAAAAGACTTTTTCACACTGTTTATCTTTTGGGAAATTATGACCTGGTCTTCCTTTTTTATAATATCAGCTGGCAAAAAGGATTCAGCCCAAAAAGCTTCCTACAGATACTTGTTGTTAAGTGTCTTTGGCGCTTATCTTATGTTAACAGCCTTATTTATAATCTACAGCCAAACCGGAAGTTTTGAATTTGTTCAGGTAATTAGTTACTTAACTAGTATTTCAACAGTTAAGTCATTACTTTTAATATCAATGTTGGGAGTCCCGTTTTTAATAAAAAGCGGTGTTTTCCCCTTTCATATCTGGGTTAATGAAGCACACAGTAGTGCCCCGAAAGAGTTTTCCCCATTTTTATCAGGTTTAATGTTAAAAATTGGTGTATATGGCCTTACTCTTTTACTTTATTTAGTTCCGTTATTTAGTATATTAGATAATACTATTAAGTTTAGAGGTTTACCAATCTTTAACTATATTCTTGCTCTATTCGGTGGAATTACTATTATAACGGGAACTATCTTAGCAATCCGGCAGGAAGATGTTAAAAGACTTGTTGCTTTTTCTTCTATCTCACAAATGGGATACATTGTAATGGCTTTAGCAATAGCAACCCCTCTTGGGTTTTCAGGTGGGATGCTGCATCTTATGAACCATATGATATTTAAAACAACAATATTTTTAACAATTGCTGCAGTAATTTATAGAACAAATACTACAAAGATGAGTGAAATGGGTGGATTGATCTTTAAAATGCCGGTTACTTTTGCTGCCTACTTAACAGCAATTATTGCCCTGGCTGGAATACCGCCGACTAATGGTTTTATTTCAAAATGGGTAATTTACCAGGCTTTAATTCAAAAAGGATATATATTTCTTTCAGTAGCTGCATTTTTTGGTAGTATCGGTTCTTTTATGTATGTATTTAAACCACTAAGTACTATATTTTTAGGACAGTTAAAACCAGAACATAAAAACATTAAAGAAGTTCCCTTTACAATGCAGTTTCCCATGTATATTTTAATGGGGCTTATGGTCTTGTTTGGAGTTGTACCAGGAATTCAAATGAAAATTATTAATCAAATTGCAGTTTACTTAAACATAGACACAGTTCAATCTACTCTGTATACTATTGAAGGTGCTTTTGGTGCCTGGAACTCATTAGTTATATTTAATGTGTTTGTAGGAGGATTTATTTTAGCACTATTAATCTTTGTTTTTGCAAAGAAATCAAAGTTTGTCGGACTAATGGATACCTATACTGCTGGTGAGTATACTGATGATCCTGAAGGTTACCACTATGCATATAAATACTATAGGCCCTTTGATAGAATCTTTGACTCTTTTGCAGCGAGAAGTCTTACAAAAGCTTATGATAGGCTTGCAGAAAATGTGGCAAAGTTCGGTAACTTATTAAATAAAACAGTTGTAACTGGTAATGGACAGACATATGTATTTTACATGGTCTTAGTAACTGTTTTATTAGCATTTGCGGGGTGGATAATATGATTATTACATTTTTACAGTTTATACTTATTGCAGTATTTGCAATGGTTTTAGGACTTTTATTTATAGGTCTTGCTAAAAAAACTGTAGCAAGGACTCAAAAAAGAATCGGACCACCGTTTTACCAACCATATCTAGATGTTTTAAAACTATTTGGTAAAGATGCTATTACACACGGATTCATATTTGATTTTGGATCAATAATGGCATTTGGTGGAATGATAGCAACCCTCTTTTTTGTTCCGATTGCTGATATATATCTATACAGCATGAGTGGTACGTTAATACTAGTAATATATTTGATGGCTGTAGCTTATTTAGGGATGGCAATGGCGACTGTTGGCTCAGGTAATCCCTTGGCTTCAGTTGGTATATCAAGAGCATTAACACAAATGCTAGGTTATGAAATACCATTTATTGTTGTTTTACTGACATTAATTTATAATAGTCAAACCTCTTCAATTGTTGGTTTGATTGAAGCTCAACAAGGTGGGTTTTTAAACTGGAACTTAGTTAACATTCCGTTAGGTACTATAGTTGCATTTATTGCACTTTTAGGCCTAATGGGTAAAAAACCTTTTGATGCTCCAATAGCTCCTTCTGAAATTGCATCTGGACCTGTAGTAGAGCATGGGGGGAAATACTTAGGGTTTATGATGTTACAACACGCAGTTGCAATAGTTGTTGAAACTGCCCTATTTGTCAACTTATTTTTAGGAGGAGCTCAAAACATATTAATCTTTATTTTAAAGATGTTAATTGTTTGGTTACTTGCAACCTTAATTGGATCAATTTATCCAAGGTTTAAAGTTGAAGAAGGAGTTCTCTTTTATTGGAAATGGCCTTTGATCACAGCTTTAGTTCAAGCAGTTATTATTATTTTTTAGTCGGGAGTGATTAAAATGGAAGAAAAATATAAAAGTACTAAATGGCAGGAAGTAATCAATTGGGCTCAAAAAAGGTCATTATTTATGCTTCATTACTGTACAGGTTGTGGAGCAATTGAATTACCTCCTACTATGACCTCTCGTTATGATATGAGTCGTTTTGGTATTGGACCTGCTGCAACCCCAAGACAGGCTGATATTCTTATTATAACAGGATATTTAAGTACAAAAACATTAAGAAGAGTAATTTATACTTATGAACAGATGCAGAATCCAAAGTATGTTTTGGGTTTTGGATCATGTACAATAAATGGCGGTATGTACTGGGATTCATATAATACTGTAAAACAACTTGATAAGTATCTACCAGTTGATCTATATATTGCAGGGTGTATGCCCAGACCAGAAGCAATTTTAGAAGGATTTCTTGAATTGAAAAACAAAATTGAAACTGGTGATGCTGATGGGTATAAACGATATAAACAGGATTATGAATTTTATAAGACAAACCAAGAAAATGTTCTAGGGGAGGTTAAGAGAAGACAATGAGAAATGAAGTTGAGTTAATAAACTATTTAAAAGAAAAGTTAAATCCTATTGATATAAAAAAATTAAGAGATCAAAATGTTGTTATTCAATTAAATAAGAATGAATTGGTATCAGGATTAAACTTTTTAAAGTCTCAAACCTATACACATCTGGCAACTATAAGTTGTGTGGACTGGATAGAAGATAATGAATTTGAACTTGTTTACCATCTCTTCTCTTATCAAGATAAAATAAACTTAAGTGTTAAAACAAGAATTGATAGAGAAAAAAGTAAGTTTGTGACTATAAAAAATCTTTGGCAAGTAGCCTCATACTATGAAAGAGATATTCATGATTTCTTTGGTGTTGAGTTTGATGGTAATGATAATATGGATGAACTAATATTAGAAAACTGGAATGAACTACCACCAATGCGTAAAGACTTTAAAACTCGAGAATATGTTGATCAAAAATTTGATTGGAGGCAGTATCATGGACAAAAGTAAAATGACAGAAATGTTTTTTGGTCCAAACCATCCAGGAGTACCGGGAAACTATGGTATCAACTACTACTATGAAGGTGATACAGTTATTGAGGCAGAACCAAATGCAGGTCACCTGCATAGAGGTTTTGAAAAACTAATGGAAGAAAGAAAGTGGATTAAAAATACTGCATTAGTTTGTAGAATCTGTGTAATGGAACCAGATATCAATGAAATGGTTTATGCAATGGGATATGAAGCAATAGGAGAAATTGAAGTTCCTAAAAGAGCTCAATATATTAGGTCTATAATCTTAGAATTAGCAAGAATTCAAGCCCACATCTTCTCGATAGGAGGTAACAGTGCAGCAATAGGACTATATACTGCTATGCAGTGGGGAGTTTTAGCACGCGATTATATTTTGGATCTCTTTGAAGAGATTACAGGTGGTCGTGTCTACCACATCTATATTAGACCTGGTGGTGTAAGGCATGATATAGAAACTAAAACATTTGATAAAATAATCGAACTACTAGATGATTTAGAGAATAATAGGATGCCTGAATTTCAAAAGTTAATTTATGAAAATCCTACTGCTCAAAAACGCTGGAAAGATACTGCTATCTTAACTCAAGAAGATGCACTTAGCTTAGGTGTTACCGGTCCTTCCTTAAGAGCAACAGGTCTAGACCATGATGTAAGAAGACTTATACCCTATGGAGCATATGATGAAGTAGATTTTGAAATACCAATCGGTCATAATTCAGATGCCTGGACAAGAATGAAACTTAAAAGAGATGAGATATTCCAAAGTATAAATATAATAAGACAGCTAATTAATAATATGCCGGATGGACCTGTTACAGTAGATTTAGGAAATGCATTAAAGTATAAAATTCCAAAAGGTGAAGCATATGTAAAGGTTGAATCAGCACGCGGCGAATATGGTTATTACATGGTATCTGACGGTGGACTAAAACCATATAGAGTACATGTAAGAGGTACTTCTACTCCCCTCGGTCTTTATGGTGTAGAGGCATTACTTCCCGGCACAAGAATTGAAGATGTGCCTGTATGGGCTCACAGTCTTGGAATCTGTCCACCAGAATTTGATAGATAAAAAAAGTGAGGTGAAAATTGATGAGTAAAGATAAAAACAGTATTTTCTCTCCAGCGGTTTCATTTAAAAATCTATTTAAAAAACCTGAAACTATAAAAGTTCCAGAAGAAAGTAAAAAAACATCCGGTAATTACAGAGGTTTTCATATAAATGACCTAGATAAATGTATAGGTTGTGGTACCTGTGAGGAAATATGTGATAATAAAGCTATAGAGATGGTCAAGTTAAGTGATGTTAAAACTGAACTAGGCCAACGTGATGAAAGACCTAAAATAGACTATGGAAGATGTTGTTGGTGTGGGCTATGTGTTGATGTTTGTACCACTGGTTCACTTGAATTTACTCAGGACTATACTTATGTAAATACAGATGCAGATACCTTTTCTTATATACCAGACAACAAAAATATTAATAAAAAAGAATTTGAAGTTGGTTATCAAAGAGATGAAAATTCAGAATTACTTGATTTAAATAGAATTGAAATGCCGGAACTTAATCCTGATAAAAGAGTAAAGTCTTTTGTAGAAATTGTTGAGGGTTTTTCAAAAAGCCAGGCTGAAAAAGAAGCATCTAGATGTGTTGAATGTGATATATGTACAGAAGCCTGTCCAGCAAGTATGAACATACCAGAATATATAAGAGGTATTTTTGACAATGATTTAGATGAATCCTTAAAACAAATTTATGAAGATAATCCTTTACCGGAAGTATGTGGTAGAATATGTACTCACAAATGTGAAACGATCTGTTCAATCGGTCACAGGGGTGAACCTATTTCTATAAGGTGGCTAAAAAGATATGCAGTTGATAATGTTGATTCTGCAGAATACAAAAAAGTACTGGGTACACAAAAAATAGATCAAAACAATAAAAAAGTAGCAATTATTGGTTCTGGTCCTGCAGGGTTATCAGCAGCTCATTATCTTAAGTTAATGGGATATCAAATCACTATATTTGAATCAGAAGAAAAGGCTGGAGGAATGATGAGATACGGTATTCCGGAATATAGGCTTCCCTATGATATGTTAGATAAAGATATCAACTATATTAAAAGTTTAGGTGTCGATTTTAAGTTTAATACTAGAGTAGGTGAAGATATTAGTATGACTGAAATTGAAAATAATTATGATGCAGTATTTGCAGCAACCGGGTTACATAACGGGCGAAGTACCAGAATTCCTGGTACAGATCATAACAATGTCTATCAGGCAATTTACTTACTTAAAAAAATAACTAGAGGTGAAGACCTTCCATTAACTGAAAGAATAGTTGTTATTGGTGGAGGTAATGTTGCAATGGATATTGCTCGTTCATTGGCAAGGTTACAAAAACAAGAATATGGTAAAGTTAATGTCTTAGTTACCTCACTTGAAACTGAAGATGTTATGCCCGCAGATGAAGAAGAAATCAATGAAGCACGTGAAGAAGGTGTTAGATTTGAACCCGGCAGGGGGCCGAAAGAAATTAAAGTAAATGAAGATGGTAGTATTGCTCAGCTTTGTACTAACTGCTGTGTATCAGTTTTTGATGAGGAAATGAACTTTAATCCTTCTTTTGATGATGAAGACATTAAAAACTTTGACTGTGATATGGTAGTAGAAGCTATCGGCCAGGCTGGAGATAACAGTTATATTGATGATGTCTATGATATTGAATATGAAGGACCAAGACTTAAAGTTAATGAAAAACAACAAACTTCTATTCCCTGGTTATTTGCCGGTGGAGATATAGTTCAAGGACCTGATGTTATTACTGGTATCAAGACAGGACATGATGCAGCTGTGGGAATTGATGAGTACTTAAATGAAAAACAATAAGTACTAAAATAAACCTTTGAATCTACAAAACCCCTATTGGTTTAAATACCTCTAGGGGTTTAATTTATATTTTTATTTGTTATTTTGTTAAAAAGATCTGCAATAACATTTTCTTCTTTAACTTGCTCTAGAATCAATTCTTTAATATCTGGATATACTATTTTAAGACATGCTAATTCCACTTTTCCATTAACTTTTAAAAAACATCCTTTACATTTACCTGAACCACACCCATC
>JBNJDV010000072.1:0-7389 GCA_051745185.1 Bacillota bacterium | reverse complement strand
AACAATTTACATGAAGCCGGTAAGATAAAAATAGATAATGATAATATTAATATTTTTTGGGGTACTGCAACTTCGATGGATAAAAATGGATTTTTTTCATTATCATTAGGTTTAACATATGAGAAGATGATGGTAGAAAACATCGATATGGTAGTATTAGAGGTAAATGAAAACTTACCCTGGACTTTAGGGGATACACATGTTCATATCTCTGATGTAGATTTTGTAGTTGAAAACAATGCACCATTAATTGAACTACCATATATCGAGCCCGGGGAAGTAGAAGAAAAAATAGGTGAAAACGTAGCAGAATTAATCGAAGATGGTTCTACTTTACAACTGGGAATCGGTGGCATTCCAAATGCGATTACTCATCATTTAAAAGATAAGAAGAATTTAGGTATTCATACTGAAATGTTTACAGATGGAATGGTTGACCTTTTTAGGGATGGAGTAATAACAAATAAGGAAAAATCGCTTTGGAAAGGGAAAATGGTTGGTACCTTTGCTTTAGGTACTCAAAAACTGTATGATTTTATAGACAAAAATCTTGCAGTTGAGTTTCAGCAGGGAAAAGTAACTAACGACCCATATGTATTAGGGCAAAATAATAAAATGGTTAGTGTAAATACAGCTTTACAGGTTGATGTAACTGGTCAGGTATGTTCAGAAGCGATCGGTAACAAACATTACAGCGGAACTGGGGGGCAGGCTGATACTCACCGTGGAGCTCAGAGATCAGAAGGTGGTAAAGGTATAATTGCTTTAAGGTCTACAGCAAAAAACGGTGAGTATTCAACTATTTTAGCTCAACTACCTTTAGGATCTAAAATTACATTAGGCAGAAATGATATTGACTATGTTGTTACTGAATATGGAGTTGCACATTTGAAAGGTAAAAGTATAAGAGACCGTGTTGATGCAATGATAAGTATTGCACATCCAAAATTTAGAGATGAAATTAGAGAAAAAGCCAATGAGTTAAAGATTTGGTAAATTAATATTTTGAAAGGAAGTGATAAATAGAAAGTTATAAATTGTATCTTAATCAAAATATTAATATCATTAATAATTTAAAGGGGGAAATAAAAGTTGAAAAGAAATAATCTGTTAATTATTTCGTTGGTTTTAGTAGTAACATTTATGTTTAGTTTAGGTACATTTGCACAAGATGATCCTATAAAAATAGGAGCTGTTAATCCATTAGGTGATATTACAGGTAGTCAATCATCTAAGGCAATGGAATTAGCCGTAAAAGAGATTAATGACAATGGTGGATTACTCGGCAGAGAAGTTGAATTAATAGTAGTAGACAGTGAGTTAAAGCCTGAAAAGGGTGCAGCAGCTATTGATAAATTAGCTACTGTTGATGAAGTTGACTTTTTTGTTGGCGGTATGTCATCTGGTGTTCACCAAGCACAGATTCCTAGTTTGAAAAAGTATCAAAAGATAACTGTTTGGGCAGGTGCTGCTTCATATCTAGCTGAAGAAGCTGTTGGTCCTGATGCAGATTGGTACTTCCACTTACATCCCTGGGACTATCAGCAGGGTGAAAGTTATGGTGTGGGTTGGACAGAAATAGCTGAAAGAAATGAAGATGTAGAGATTGGCAGAATATTTTTAGCTTATGAAGAAGGTGGCTTTGGTACCGCATCTTTTGAGTCATACGAAGAGTATGTTAAATTAGCACAAAATGGTGAAGGCCCTTATGCTGGAATTATTGATGAGTTTGAAGGAGCTTCCTTTAAGAGTGCTGCATTAGGTGGTGGAGAATACAGAGCAATGCTTCGTCAGGCAAAAGAATATGACCCAGATCTATTTATTTGGGCTGGTTATGCAGCTGATGCAATTCCAATGTTAGCTCAATCAAGAGAAGTTGGATTTGAACCTCCATTATATGTAGGAGCTCCTCCGGGATGGCCTGCAGACTTTGAAGCTAATCCATTATCAGATAAGGTAGTTTTATATGGTATGTGGGCACCATCACTTAGAGAAGTTAGTGATATTGCTGACCATTTCTGGACAGAATATATTAAAATGCATCAAGAGAGACCAGCCACTTATTTTGCTCCTTTAGGCTATACAAACATAATGTTTTTAGCTGAAGGTATTAAACAAGCCGGTACATTAGAAAAAGATGCATTGATTGAAGCTTTAAGAGATGTTAAATATGAATCACCATTAGGAACAACCTTAGAAATTTCACCAAGTAATGTAATTAGTAATCAAGGTTTCACAAAACAGAAGATTCTACAGTATCAGGGTGGAAAACAAGAAGTAATTTGGCCTTTTGATGTGTCAACTGCTGAAATAGAATATCCCTTTTCCTGGTAATTAAGAATATATACAGCCGGGTTAGTAATCTTAATCCGGCTGTACACACTATAAAAATAAAATGGATGGAGGGGAAAAATGTCATTTTCTTTTAAAAAATCGTATAAATTACTGTTAATATTCATACTATTTATGGTAGTTATGGGTATCTGGAACCCTAATGCATTATTAGATGGACTGCAGAGAGGCAGTCTTTATGCTGTAATAGCATTACCGTTAGCTTTAGTATTAGGGATTTTAGGTGTTCTTAACTTAGCACATGGTGACTTTTTAACTGTTGGCCTATATATTATTTATATGTTAAATACCAGATTCGATATGGATCCATTGGTATCTATAGTCCCTACGGTAATAATTTTAGCGATTATGGGCGCAGTAATTTACTTATTAACAATAAAAAATGTTATTGATGAAGGTCATTTAAGTCAATTGTTAATAACTTTTGGTATCTCTCTAATTTTAATCGAAGGTATTAATATTATTTGGACTTCAATGCCGCGAAATGTTTATACAAACTATGCCTATGCCTCTACTGAGATAGCAGGGTTTAGATTTGGAACTTATGAACTTTTTTATATATTAATTGCCGTAGGAGTATTAGTTGGACTACAGCTCTTTTTGAAAAAAACAAGATTGGGTCAGGCTACTTTTGCTGTAGGGCAAAATCCTAAAGGTGCAAAAATAGTAGGGATAAATGTAAACTATGTATACCTATTTGTATTTACACTTGCAGTTGCAATTTTAGGAGTAGTTGCTGGGTTTATGTTACCGCGCACATCAATCTTTCCTGGAGTAGGATCACCATTTTCATTAAAGTCATTTGCTCTAGCAGCTATGGCTGGAATGGGTAATCTTAACGGGATCTTATTTGCTGGTATAACTCTTGGTATTGGTGAAGCAGCAATAAATTCAATCCCTGGCTATGATGGTTGGTCAGATATAGTATTTTTCGGTGTATTAATTATTGTAATATTAGCAAGATCATATCGGGGGGCTAAATAATGAAAAAGAAAATACTTATAATTTTATTACTTATAATTGCATTATCACTGCCCTTGTTTACAGGTACTTACCTACTGCATATATTCACATCAATTATAATCTTTTTATCATTAGCATTGAGCTGGGATATGATGTTAAGAACAGGTCAGTTATCTTTTGGTACAGCAGGGTTTTTTGGTTTAGGAGCTTATGCATCAGTTTTAATTGTTGCAAAGTTGGGCTTTAATCCTATTATGAGTTTGTTTATTGGGGCAATATTTTCTGCAGTAATAGCATTTGCTTTAGGCTTTATTGTACTTAGATTACGAGAAATCTATTTTGCTATTACTACATTAGCTTTAACACATGTATTTTCTGTAATTATTAGAAATATGTCAGATTTAACAGGTGGTTCAAGCGGTACACAGCTAAGGAATGCAATCTTTAACGGTGATCCGATTAAAATCTATTACCTGGTATTAATTGTAGGAATACTTGTAATTGTTCTTTCAGAGGTATTTAAAAGGTCTCGTATTCATTTTGCTATTAATTCAATTAGAAATGATGAAACAACTGCAAAATCTAGTGGTATAGATGTTTTTAAATATCTATTGTTTGTCTTTGTAATTACATCAGCAATCCAGGGTTTAGTTGGGTCTGTATATGCTCAACAGTATGCTTTTGTTAATCCGGAAAGTACTTTTTCTTTAAACTTTTTATTATTACCGATTGCAATGGCATTAGTTGGTGGTATATATAGTACAAATGGACCAATTATAGGTGCATTAATCTTAGGCTTGATATCTGAATATCTGAAGTTAATAATGCCTTATGGTCATTTAATTGTTTATGGTGTAATTATAGTATTTGTTGTATTGTTTTTACCACAGGGAATATATAAACCGATAAAAGATAAGCTATTACAAAGCAGTATTGTTAGGGGGGATAGTAATGCCCACACTAAAGGCTAATAATATAGTAAAGAGATTTGGTGGACTTATTGCAGTAAATGATTTTAGTTTTGATGTTGAAAAAGGTGAAGTATTAGGTATAATTGGACCAAATGGAGCCGGTAAAACTACTGTAATAAATTTAATGGCAGGTACACTTAAGGTAAATAAAGGAAAAATATATTTAAATGAGGAAGATATAACAAATGACCCTGCTCATATTAGAAATAGAAAGGGTATTTCAAGAACATTTCAAATTGTACGTCCCCTTGAAGATTTCACTGCAATAGAAAATATTATGGTGGGTTCACTATTTGGTAAAGGAGATAAACTACCTAAGGCAAGAAAAAAAGCAGAAGAAATTTGCGAATTATTAAATATTAAAAATATAAATAAACATGTTGATGAACTCACAGTTTTAGAATTAAAAAAGATTGAACTTGGAAGAGCATTGGCTTCTGACCCCGAATTACTATTTTTAGATGAGATTATGGCTGGACTAAACAGCGAAGAGACCTGGGAGTTAATTGATATAATTAAAAAATTACAAGAAAAAGATTTAGCTATTTGTTTAGTAGAACACATTATGAAAGTTGTAAAAGAACTGACCCAGAGGGTAATTGTATTAAACAAAGGTGAAGTAATTGCTCAAGGTCCATACAGTAAGGTATCTAAAAATAAAGAAGTAATAGCTGCTTATCTTGGGGAGGATGAATAATATGCTAGAGATAAATAATTTGGATGTATCTTATGGGAAAATACAGGTAATTTGGGATCTTACAATGAATGTTAAAGACAATGAAGCTGTTGGAATCTTTGGCCCCAATGGTGCAGGGAAAAGTACATTAATTAAAGCTATTATAAGTTTGGTTGACAACAAAAAAGGAAGTATAAAATTTAATAAAGAAGAAATAAACAAATTAGGTACTCATGAGGTAGTAAAGAAAGGTATTGCATTAGTTCCTCAAAAAAGAGAACTCTTTCCTTTAATGACAGTAAAAGAAAATTTGAAGTTGGGTGCTGCCTATATACCTAGAGCAAGAAAGAAGATAGATCAAAATCTTGAGTTCATATATAATATATTTCCAATATTAAAGGAAAGAGAGAAACAACTGGCAGGAACTATGAGTGGTGGTCAACAGAGAATGTTAGCAGTTGGAAGGGCTTTGATGTCAAATCCTAAGCTCTTAATACTGGATGAACCATCTGTTGGACTACAGCCCTCATTAGTAACCGAACTATTTAAAAAGCTAAATCATATTAAAAAAGAAAATGTATCTGTGTTGTTGGCAGAACAAAATGTTAGACAGGGTTTAAAAGTTATTGATAGAGGTTATGTTTTGGAAAACGGCAGGATTGAACTTGAAGATGATGTTGATGGTTTATCAAACAATGAACACATTCAAAAGTCTTATCTTGGAATTTAAAGGAGTGAAGTAAGGTGAGTGTAAAATTAATAACAACAGGATCCTATGCTCCAGATAATAGTTTTAGTATTGAAGATATGAGTGAAATCCTTGGTGAAGATATTAGTGATTTTATGGAACCGTTGGGTATAAAACAGCGAAATCAAACTGGTGATGAGATGAGCACCACTGATTTAGCAGTAAAAGCGGGTAAAGATGCATTAAATAATTCTGATCTTTCAGCACAGGATATAGATTTATTAATTGTATCTACAGATACCCCTGATATAATATCACCTCAAAGTTCAGCTAGTATTGCAGATGGACTTGGACTTAAAGATGGAGTAGCTTTTTTTGATATGAATGCATCCTGTACTGGGTTTCTCTTTGCATCTGAAACTGCCAAAAACTGGATAGAAGGAAATCCGGATTATAATAATATATTAGTAATCTCTGTTTATAATATGACTAAGTTCGCAGATATGGAAAAGGGTAAATTCTTCTGTGTATTTTCAGATGGAGCAGGTGCTGCAATTTATTCTAAAGAAGAAATAGGAGAAGGAGTAATTGCATCCCATTTTATTGGTAATGGTGATCAATGGTCTACATTGGGAATCTATGTTGGGGGGACAAGATTTCCTGCTACAGTAGAAAGGTTAAAAGGGGAAGGAGAAGTACCACCTGAGCTAACATTTTGGAAAGGTGAACTAATGAACCGCAATCCCGAACTTTGGCCTGTTATTATCGGAAAAATGCTTGATAAAAGCAACTATGAACTTGGAGATGTAGATAAGTTCATATTTACCCAAATAAATAAATCTGCAATTGGTCTGACGTGTAAAAATCTAGGTATTGATATGAAACAAACCCATAATATCATGGACAGATATGGATATACCGGTAATGCCTGTATTATCATGTCATTAGATGATGCATTAAAAAAAAGTGAGGTTGAAAAAGGTGATTTAGTTTGTTTAACAGCCTCTGGAGTTGGATATACAATGGGTACAATGTTAATCAGAGTATAATTACTAATATATTTAATAATCTAAGATGATGACCTTTAAAGTGAGGGTCATCATTTTTGTTTAATTATTAACATATATTTATTATGAAATAGTATATAATATAAATATAGAAGTTAATAGAAATTAGATAGATAAAGGGGTGAGAATATGGTTTATGAAGTAAAGACTAAATTAAATTGTGAAGAAGTTTATAATAAGGCAGAAAAGTACTTTAATATCAATCTAGGTCTTGAAAGTTCAAAAGATGAAAACTGTAGAAGTTATGCAGGTGGTGGAGGACATGTTAAGATAAACTGTTGTAAAAAAGATGAAAAAACCATAGTAGAAATTCAAACCAGAGAATGGGACAGAGTAGTTAAGAAATTTTTAAAAGAAATAAAGTAAAAAGGATGAGTTTAATCTCATCCTTTTTTATTAGTTTGTTTCTGTTGCTTTAGGATCAAGTGCATCTCTTAGACCATCACCTAATAGGTTATAACTTAAAACTGCAAAAAAGATCATAAAGCCGGGTATTAAAAGCCAGGGGAAATTGGTAATTTTAGTAACATTTTGTGCAGCTGACAACATGTTACCCCAGCTGGCACTTGGTTCTTGTATACCTAAGCCTAAAAAGCTAAGACCGGATTCCATAATTATGTAACCAGGTATTGCAACTGTTGCTTGAACAATTACATAAGTTGTTGTAACCGG
>JBNJDV010000071.1:0-7696 GCA_051745185.1 Bacillota bacterium | reverse complement strand
CTATTTAATATTCTTTCAGCATCTGGTATCCTAACCTCATTTAATGTTTTAATTATTATATCTCTTAGTATCTTTTTTTTCTTTTTATCAAATTTTCTTTTTAGAAAAGAAGAAGGCTTTGCATCTATAAAATAATTCCACCAAAGATTTTCTTCCATCTGTTTACCCACTTTAAAAACCGGATTTAAAGAAGCCATTGGATCCTGAAATATCATTACTACTTCCTTACCCAATATTTTTCTTCTGGAACTTTTATTTAATCTTAAAATCTCTTTTCCCTTATATTTAATACTTCCTTCTACTTCTATTCTTTTTTTAGGAAGTAAATCCATTATAGTTTTTACAGTAAGTGATTTGCCACATCCGCTTTCTCCTACTAGGCCAACCTTTTCACTTGGATTAATATATAAATTTATACCATTTAAAACTTCCGCTTTACCAGCATATCTTTCAAAATTAACATATAGATCTTTTATCTCCAGTAATCTATTATAGTTCAACATCAAGCACATCCTTTAAACCATCAGCCAACCAGTTAAATCCAAAAATTAAAAATAATATCCCTAAGGCTGGAAATACTGTTAACCACCAATAGGTTGGCAGATGGGTAGTACCATAAGAAATCATAGTCCCTAAGGCTGGAGTAGGAGGCTGAGCACCTAATCCTAGAAAACTTAATCCTGCACCCAATTGGATTATGAAGGCAATATCTAAAGTCATTTTAACAAGAATTTGAGAAATACAGTTAGGTAATATTTCTACAAACATTATATGTAAATGTCCAATTCCCATTATTTTTAATGCTTTTATAAAATTTTCGTTCCGTAAAGATACAACTATAGACCTTACCAGTCTAGTATACCAGGTCCACCATATTGCAGCTAAAGCAATCATCATATTTCTCAAATTAGGTGATAAAACAGCACTTATGGATAAAGCCATAACTAAAGGGGGAATACTTAGCATCATATCGGTAAATCTCATTATCACTATCTCTACCCACCCCCCAAAATAACCTGCTGTTATTCCTAAAATAGTTCCCAGCGGCACTCCTATAAGCAATACTGTAGCTGCTAATATCAAAGAAAATCTAAAACCAAATATTACTCTAGTAAAAACATCTCTACCTACTTCATCGGTCCCAAAAATATTTCTTAATTGTGGGCTATTAAAAGTATTATTAAAATCTGTAAAAACACCTGCTTGTTGTGGATAAGGGGTCACATAAGGAGCAAAAATAGCCATAAGTATAATTACAATCACTATTATTAAACCTAATACCGAAGTTTTATTTTGATAAAATTTATACCAGTTTTTCTTAAAATTTTCTTTAAAATTTGTTTTCAAGCTATTCCCCTCCCATCTTACTTATTCGAGGATCTATTAATCCCATGATTATATCTACAACAAAGTTTGTTAATAAGAAAAATGCTCCAATTAATAATACTACTCCCATCAAAGCATTAATATCAGTTCTAAGTAGTGCATTGATACCATATTTAGCTATACCAGGCCATGCAAAAACCATTTCAATTAAAAACGCATTTCCTAAAAGTGATGCAAAGGTCATACCGATTACATTAAGGCTGGGGATAAAGGAAGGCTTTAACATATAGACAAAATTAATTATTTGGTTTGGCACACCATAAGAGTGCATAACTTCAACATAGTCTTTTTCACTTATTTCAATCATACTTGCCCTAGTTATTCTGGAAACCTGACCGATTCCAGCCATCGACAGGGCTAAAGAGGGTAATAATATATGTCTTAAGGCATTAAAAAAGATTTCCCATTGACCACTAATTAAAGAATCAAAAACTATAAGTCCTGTATAACCTGAAGGTGCTGTTAAAGCAGAGCTTAACCGTCCGGTGATAGGTAATATATCCAACCCGTAACCAAATATTAATTGAAATGCTAAACCTACTATAAAACCCGGTGTAACAACAGCTGCAAAAGAAAATGTCTTAAATATATTATCTAAGGTACTATCCTTTTTGGCTGCAGTAATAACACCTAAAGGTATACCTAAAAATATTACCCATAAAATAGTGAAAGAAATTAATTCCAAGGTTGCGGGCAAATGGTATTTTAAATCTATTAATACATTACGTTTAGTAATCATTGACATTCCAAAATCGCCTTTAAATAAGCTGGTAATGTATGTAAAATACTGAATAAAAAGTGGTTTATCCAGTCCCATACTTTGTCTTAATACTTCTACCTGATCTTTTGAGGCATAAGGTCCTAAAGCCATTCTAGCAGGATCACCGGGGAGCACTCTTGAAATAAAAAATATAATTATTGATAAACCTAAAAGAACTATTAAAGAATATCCTATTCTTTTTAATAAGTAACCAAAATATTTCATCAAATCCCCCCTTATCTTCAAAAGTTATAATATTAATATCAAACCGGTCTAATTAAAAAGACCGGTTTGATTAATTATTAAGTTATCTTCTAATTAACTTTATTCAAAATACATCTTATGGAAATCGTATTCAAAAGACATTACCGGTACAAATTCAAATCCCTTTAAATTTTCTTGCATTCCATATCTCTTCAACAAGGAATAAATGAATATATCTGGTGCTAAATCAACTATTTTATCCTGGATTTCATAATATATTTCATTTCTTTCCTCTGCTTCAAGTGTCTTTCTTGCCTCCATAATCATTTTATCAATTTCTTCATTTTGCAGCCATTCCATTGACATCCATGTACCTGAGGCTGATGAATGGTAAGCAGTATATAAATAGTTATCTGGGTCAGGATAGTTAGCTGCACTAAATATTGCAGTTATGTGAGGTGTAGATTCCTCAGTTGAAGCTAAATCAGTTATCCTACCCCATGTTTCTGGGCGTAATTCAAGGTTGATTCCAACTTTTGCTAAATCTGATTGATACATTAATCCCAATTTTCTTTGCATTTCAAATCCTTCAACATAACAGAAGGTGATTGTTAGTTCTCCCGGCTCATAACCGCTTTTTTCAAGTTCTTCTCTGGCTTTATCCAGATTTTTCTCATATTGGAATACATCAGGATTGTGACCGGCAATAATTTTCGGGACAGGTCCTCGGGACTGTTCTGTATCTACTTCTATTTTAGTATTAAAAGTTTCATAATCAAAAGCCCAAGATAATGCTTTTCTTACATGAATATTATCTACAGGTGTTTTTTTGGTATTAATTTTTAAATAAAAAATCTCGCCAGATTGTGCGGTTTGAATTTTCACATCATCTAAATTATTCAATCTATCATAGGTCTCCATTGCTCTATAGTGGTCTGCTATTGTTAAATCACCAGTTCTCATTTCAGAAAGAACTGTTGAATCAGAGTATATTACTCTGGCTCTAACTTCATCTACAGAATTATCTTCAAAGCCCAAAAAGTAGTCTTCAAATTTTTCAAAAATTATTTGATTACCTCTTTCCCAACTTTTAAATTTGTAAGCTCCAGAACCGGCGTCATTCTCTAAAAGCCAGTCTTGACCCATATCTCCATCTACTTCATTTTCTAAAACTTGATTTTTATTCAAAATAGCTAGCCAAGGTAATGTTGATATAAAGGGCGAATATGGTTCGTTTAAAACAACTTCTATAGTATAATCATCGATAACCTTTACATCTTCTACAACATCTAACCATAACCAGGAATATCCCTGTTTTAATTCTAACATTCTATCAAAAGAAAATTTAACATCCTCTGCTGTTAACTCACTATTGTCATGAAATTTAATTCCTTCATTAAGAAAAAATTTGTATTCTAAACCATCATCAGAAAACTCCCAATCTTCTGCAATCAATGGAGCCATTGTACCATCTGGGTTAGGTGTTACTAAGGTATCATATAAATTTACAATAACCATAGATTCAGTCCAATCAGTAGTTTTTGACGGATCTATTGTGCTGATTTCTTGGTTCAAACTCATGCTCACTATGTTCTTTTGTGCACTCACCCCTGAAGTAAAAATCAATAAAACTGATAATAATAAAATAATCAACATACTACTAAATACTCTTCTTCTCATAAAACTTCCTCCTCAATTTGATTTTAATTTTCCTTTTGAAAAAATTATTCTTTAATACCCATAGTTTGAAACCTATTCATCGGCCCATATAAATTTAATAATTTTGAATACTCTTTTTCATCATAAAATTCACATTCTAGGTTTCCATAAGCCTTTGCTGTTTCAATAATAAACCTTCCTGCCTTTTCCACATCTTCAAAATGAGTAGCACCACTTGCACACCCAGCAACTGGAACTTCAGTAGTTATTGCTACACCAACAAGGGGAGCATTAGTAGCAGTTGCTGGTTGAAAAATACTGTTAATATGAAATAATTCATTACCATATGGTGTTATATCCTGTTGTGTTACTGGAATAGTTACTGGTAAATTACCTGTTACTTTTTCCATGATTGATAAAAGGTCATCACTTATTTTTAAAATATAGCCTTCTTTAATTGTAGGAGATATTGCAAATCCATTTCTATTTACAATCTTATTTCCTTTTGTAGTATCAACAGATAAAATGGCATCCATTTCTGATAATACTTCATGTTCATTCATTGCACTCATATCTATGGGGGAGCCCATGAAAGGCACCGGTTTATGTTCTATAGTCGGTGCATCAGGGCAAATATGAGTAGTAATGATTACATCTCCTTGTAATTGATCACCATATGATTTCATTTCAATTAATTTTAAGGCAAGTGATAATACTACTAATGCTCCATCACCATCTGAAACAAATCCATTAACAAGTGGACGAGCTCCTATACCACCTAATCTACCTATAATTCCTAAAGTTGGAGCTTTACCACCAGTTGATTTACCATTTTTACCAGAAATAAATATCTTTATACCATCAGTATAACCTTTTTGTCCCTGTATACTGGTAACAACTATGTTCTCTTCACCCTTTTCTTTAAGAAAATTGGCTACTTCAGCACCATTAGCATCTGGTTTATCTAAAAATTTAAATATTTCTAAGACCTGCTGTAATATCATTCCAACCCTCCCTTCTGACTTCTTATATTAGAATATTGAATTAGATATTCATACATTAATAAGCCTGCACTTCTAACTGGGTCAATCACAGGAATTTCAAGTTCTTTGCTTAAAATTTCTGGCAAATCTATAGTTGACATCCCAGTACATGTTAAAGTTATTACATCATATTCTTCTTTGTAATCTTTTACTGCTTTCACTATTTTTTCTATACTATCTTTATTGGTTAAATCCATACTTTTATTAATATTTGAAACATTTATTACCTTAATAAGTTTTTTCCCTAAAACCTCTTCATAAATTGAAGGAACTTGGTCTGACAAAGATATTGCAACAACTCTGTTTCCAAAGTCCAAGGCACTAACAGCTGCTGCCCGCCCCGGACCAACAACTGGTTTATTTATTTTTTTAATAAGTTCTTTAACCCCAGGGTCTTCTGCACAACTAATAATTATTCCATCAACCTCTTTTGACATCTTAATACCCAATTTTATTATTTTAGGTACAGCCTTCTTTTTAGTTTTAACATTATGTATCCCTTCAGGTTGGTTCGTTATACATACAGTTTTTATTTTAAACATCGGCAAGAATTTTTCAATAATTTCTTGATGCCGGTATTTGATATATTCATCGTCTGTAGATATAACTCTTATAATTCCAATTTTAAACTTATTCATTATTATCTCCTTGTTATAACTTTCTTTCACTCTTATATATATTATATAAAAATAAATATAATTTATATATATTCATATTAACTAAAGTCCTGCCTTATTTTTGAGCAATCTGCACAATTATGAATTTATTCCTTCAACCTTCTTATTTTAAGTGCTAGATATAAATCAAGATAATTTTCAGCTTTGTCTAAGTCTATATCCAAAATATTTTCTATTTTCTTAATACGATAATTCAATGTGTTGCGATGTATACAAAGATCTTTAGCAGCAGCAGTTTTATTTCCGAAATTTTTAATTATGCTGCTAATTGTATTAACTAATTCTTGTTTATCACTATTAATCAAAGGACCAAGCTTTTCTTCATAAAAATCAAATAAATCAGGATCTTTATCTAACTTTGAAATCACTCTAAAGATACCAAGTTTATTAAATTTTATAATTTTATTACTACTAAATAATTTTTTACCCATCTCAAGAGATTTAAATGCTTCGTTATAACTTTTTTTCAAACCTTCCATTCCTTGATATAAATTTCCAATACCAATCGAGACAGTAATATCAGATATCTGTTTGTTTATTTCTTCTTTTATTTTTTCACAAAACTTATTTAGTTCTTTTTCTTTTTGAGAAGAAGTAGATTTATAAAAAATAACAAATGAATCACTTTGATTTATTATAATGATATCTTTGTCAAACATCATTAATTCCCATTTTATAATAGATTTGATTTTATCTTTTATCTGTTGAATTATATCTTCGTTTTTAGTATCTAAATTCAGATAAAACTCTTCAAAATTATCAATATCTACTACTATTACATAATAATCAGAGCGTAAATCCCAATTAAAATATTTACCCCTCTGTAACATGGTCATTTCATCATTATAATTATCATTTAGTAGGTCATCTATAAATTCCGATTTTAATCTGTTCTCGGTTGCTACCCTATCTTTCTTTTTAAGTAGTTCTAAAGCAATATTGGTTGAAGTCAGTTCCACAGCCCGAAAATCAATATTATCTAATTTATTATCATTCATTTCAAAAGCAGATACAAAACCATATATCTCATCAGTAATAAATATCGGAGCTACAATCTTTGAAAATGATACATTTTTATATTTTATTCTAGCAGCCTTTCGACTTGAAGAAAAAATATCTAATAATTTTTTCTTAGAAGTTTCTAGATGAGCTCTAATTTCTTTTTCTTCTTCATATTTACCTACTAAAGCAAGAGTTTTTAAATTATTATCCTGTATTAGCACAGGTTTATTTATTAGTTTATGTAGGGTCTGAGCTAAAAGATCAATCCCCCCACCTTTCAATACAACTTTAGTTAATTCATTATGTATCTTTTCAAATCTACTAAGTGATATATTTTTTTTGTCCAATATTTGACTAAAAAGTGGAATCATTATTTTATTATACGGAATATCTTTTGGAATTTTTATAATCGGCAGATTAAACCTGTCGCCAAGCTCAATTAAAAGAGCTGGAATGTTTTTAAGATATCTTCCTTCCTTAATGCAGAGAGCACCTGCATTTACTTCAAACATCCTTTTAATTATCCTTTTTTGTAATGAAGGATTATCCTTAATATTATAACCTGTGGTTAAAAGAAATACCCCTTCTTTAATCCATTCATCAACATCAGGTACTTCCATAACATCTACATACTTTACCTGCCTATTTATTCCTTTATCCCCTGAAATTAGTTCAGCTTTACTCATAAAATCCATTTTCAAGATATCTTTTATTGTAAGTTCCAAAACAACCCTCTCCCTTCTCAATTCATATTTTATATTAATATATATTCTTTCAATATTATATTTATTTATAATACTATATTATCATACTATATTATCACAAAAAGAAAAATATTTTAAGAATTGGTCATAGATAATTATCCTCCTGCTATAAAAGTCAAGCAATACCAACTCAATAATGTCTATACTTACACCAAATTATTTGTTTTATATAAAAAAATTCCAGCCTGTTAAAACTGGAAT
>JBNJDV010000070.1:0-8177 GCA_051745185.1 Bacillota bacterium | reverse complement strand
TTTATTAATAAATTTCTTAGATTTTTTATTTTTTCGTTCTCTTCTTCTGTAATTAACTCCACAGCTTTTGCAAATCCAACTGCTGCCGGAATATTTTCTACACCTGCTCTTAAATTGTTTTCCTGAAAACCACCATCCATTATTTTCTGTAGTTTTACATCTTTTCTTTTATAAAGTGCTCCAATACCCCTTGGACCGTGTATTGTATGTGCAGAAATAGTTATTAGATCTACAGGTATTTTTTTTACATCTATATCTATTCTCTGATATGAATGTGTAGCATCAGTATGAAAAATTATATCTTTTTCATCTAAATAATCTGCAATTTCTTCAATATTTTGAACAGTTCCAATTTCCTGATTGGCATGTTGTATAGATACTAAGACAGTATCCTCTCTGACAGTATCTTTTAGCTCATCTAGGTCTAATTTTCCCTTAGAATCCACATTAATATATGATACATCAAACCCTTGTTTTTCCAAGCTTTTTGCAGTATTTAACACAGAGAAATCTTCTAATTTCGATACTATCAAATGTCCTTTTTCTTTTTGATTATACATTACACCCTTTAATGCCAAATTATTTGATTCTGTTGCTCCAGAAGTAAATATTATTTCATCACTATCAGCATTTAAAGAATTAGCTATTACCTCTCTTGCATTTTGCAGGGCTTCTTTTGCTTCTATTCCCATTGTATATGCAAATTCTGAAGTTGCAACAGCGTAAGTATCAAAAAAATAAGGCTTCATAGCCTCTAATACTTTTTCATCTAATCTTGTAACGGCAGAATTGTCAAGATAGACTATATCATTATTCATTTTATCACCCCAAATTTTATATATATAAAGTAATCTCTGATTCTCTGGCTTCTTTAATATATGTTCCAACTGCACAGTAATCAGTGATTACTTCATCCCTCAATTCTTCTTTTGTAACACCCATAATTTCCATTGTCATATCACAAGCAAATATTTTACCACCTAATTCTACAAAGTCATCTAGCATATCATCTAGAGACCTCACATTTGCCTTTTTCATTTTCCATTTCATATATAGCTTACCTAAACCTAAAAAGTTCATCTTAGATAAAGGTCCTTTATCTAAATTATTCTTTTTTAATCTCTCTAATCCCCAAAAAGTAAAGTACATGGAGACATCCATACCCATAGCCAAAGCACCATTACCAATAATAAAAGCACTATATATTTTATCAAATTCTCCGCTTTCTACAATTAATGTTGTTTTATCTGTAGACATAATAACACCTCTAAACCTTTATTTTGATTTCCCAATAACTATCTTTTTCTTCAACTGATAACAGTTCTAAGCCCATAGCTTCAACAGCCATTGGTATTTCTTTTTTTGATGCAGAATGATCACCTGTAATAATTAATATATCACCTTTATTTGCTTTTCGAACTGCTTTTCTGGTCTCCACAAGTGGAACCGGACAGTTTTCACCTTTACAATCAACTTTTATCTCTTCAGCCACTTTTTAGACCTCCTTCACAATAAAATAAAACTTGCCTCTTTTTTCATCTTTTGTTTGTATATTTATTTCTTGATCTATTTCTCTTAGATATTTATTAACTTCATTCACATGTAAATTTAATATTTCTGAAAGATCCTTTACAGTACAAGGTCTTCTACTGATTATATCAATAATTCTATTTTTAACAGAATGACTTAACTTAATATTAGCTTTTTCCGGTATATAAGGACCAATAAATTCTGCCCTTTTACCAATAATTTCTACAGCTTTTTCAAGTGTTTTTTCATCAGCAGCTTCTACCCAATTTTCTGTACCGGGACGATCTAAAGTATTAAGTTGGATCCGGTCAGGATTAATTTCTTCAATAATACTTTTAAACTTTTTAAATTCATCTTCATTATCATTTATACCTGGGACAACAAATATTTCCAAATATATTTTCCCTTTAAACTCTTTTCTTAAAGCAATCAGGCTTTCTATAATTTTATTTAAAGTTATGTCCTTATGTGGTTGATTGATTTTTTTATAATTCTCTTCAATAACTGAATCTAAAGAAGGTATTATTAAATCAAGTTCCTTTAATTCATTTCTCAGATTTACATTACTTAATAAACTACTATTTGTCAACAATGCTAATTTATATTCAGGATATTTTTCTTTAATAAAATTTATTATCTTTCCAAGATGTAAATATAAGGTTGGTTCGCCTGAACCAGAAAATGTAATATAATCAAGCTCTGGTTTTTCTTTTAAATATTCATCTAACTCTTGTATTATATTTTCAACCGGTTTAAATTCTTTTCTTTCAATAGATAAATCAGTTGTTTTTCCACATTCACAGTATATACAGTTAAAAGAACAAATCTTGTAAGGTATTAAATCAATACCTAAAGAGACCCCCAATCTTCTTGATGGAACCGGACCATATAAATATTTCATTTATACACCTTCTTACTTAAAAATAGTTGTTAACCAGTTCTTATAGTATTATATGATATCCGAGTATTTTAGTCAAGTTTATATTTAACATTAATCCTCAATGAAATCAAGTGATGTGGAGTTAATACAGTACCTTTTATTAGTGGGTTTAGGTCCATCATTAAAAAGATGTCCTAAGTGACTTCCACATCTACTGCATATTACTTCGGTTCTTTTTTGTGGTAATTTAAAATCATCCTGATAACTTACTGCATTTTCATTTATAGGCTTAGTAAAACTCGGCCAACCAGATCCGGAATCATACTTATCTTTAGAATTAAAAAGCTTATTTCCACAGGCAGCACATTTATAAATACCATTTCTTTTATTTGTATAATATTCATTTTTAAAAGGAGGATCTGTTTTTTTCTTTCTTAAGACTAAATATTCATTTTCTGTAAGTTCTTGTTTCCATTCTTCTTCACTTTTATTAATCTCAAATTTTTTATCATTCATAGTTTTCCCTCCCGTTTTTATTAATCGGCTCAATATTAATGTTCTTGTTATTATCATAAACATGTATACTTTGTGTAGGGTAAGCAAATTCAATACCTTCTTTATTAAATATTTCTTTCATCTTTAAATTTATCTTTTGTTGAATATCCATATAGACTTTATAGTCACTATTTTCTACATAATAAACAACCTGAAATATTAAACTAAAGTCTCCATATGAAGCAAAATGAGCTCGGTCAAAACAAGTCTTTTCTTCACCTCTTATTATTTCTTCAACTATATTTGGTATTTTCTCGACTTTTTCAAGTGGAGTACTGTATACCACACCAAAATTAAAGTTAATCCTTCTTCTTTGCATTCTTTTATAGTTGTGGATTCTTGAATTAGTTAAGTCATTATTAGAAAATACTAACTGTTCACCACTTAGACTTCTAACTCTTGTTGTCTTAATCCCAATATGTTCTACATTACCTTTATACTCACCTATTATTATAAAATCTCCAATATCAAATGGTCTGTCTAAAAATATCGTAAAATAACTAAAAATATCTGCTAAAATTGTTTGAGCAGCAAATGCAATCGCAATACCACCTATACCAAGCCCGGTTATAAGACCTCTGATTTCAATGTTTAGGTTATCTAAAATGAATAATATTGCAATTATCCATGTAATTAACTTTACTAAAAAGACCGAAACTGTAAAAACAGTTTCCTGAGCCTGGTTGCTTTGTTTTTTCTCCCAATGCTTCTTCATTGTATAAACAATTATATCTTGAATCAGTAAAGTA
This sequence comes from Bacillota bacterium, assembly GCA_051745185.1. GTDB lineage: Bacteria > Bacillota > Halanaerobiia > Halanaerobiales > M55B127 > M55B127. The sequence continues at coordinate 4,463 of JBNJDV010000070.1, read as the reverse complement.
ATATATAATACTATAGAAAATATAAAAACAATATTAACAATCTTGTGTATTAATTGACTTAAATTAAGCCTATTTAATGCTGCATAAATTATAATTATACTGGTTATAGGGATAACTCTTTTTTCAATAAAATTATCTGTAAAATCTGCAAATCGCTCAGATATTTTTTTGAGTAAATTGTTTATTTTTTTAGAAAAAACATACCTTAAAACCCTGATAATAATTAATCCCAAGACAATAATGCCTATAGATATAAAGTAATCATAAATAGTATTATTAAGTAAAATATACTGTAATGCTTTATTTTCCATAAATAATCAACTCCATATAATATTTTTTATTTTTCTAAATTAGTTGTACATTCTGGACAAACTTTTGCTTTGATATTAATCTTTGAAAAACAATAAGGGCATTCTTTAGTATCAGGTTCTTTTGCAACTTCTTCTTTTTTCTTCATTTCTCTTAATTTATTATAATAAGTTATCGCAATATAAAGTGCAAAAGCAACTATTATAAAATCAACTAATGTATTTATAAAAAGCCCATATTTGATTATTGGAACTCCTGCTTCTTCAGCTGCAGCTAAAGATTCAAATTCTCTTTGACTTAAATTTATATATAAGTTTGAAAAATTAACTTTCCCAATTATTAAACTTAGTGGAGGCATTAATACATCATTTACAAAAGATGTAATTATCTTATTAAACGCTAAACCAATAATTATACCTACAGCCATTTCCACAACATTACCCTTTAAAATAAATTTTTTAAATCCTTTTAACATTTTTCTACCTCCTTATATCATAAGAGAATACAAGTAATATAAAAAATATATAATTTAAATATATTTACTCTATAATGTAATATTACCACTAACTATCACCAATAATCAATGTATATTTATATACGTTAATTATAATTATTAGCTATTTTACGATTAGAGAACTATTATAGAGAATCAATTAGTTATTTCATTGTAAATAGATATCAGTGCTTTACCTCATCTTTGACTATTCTATGTATCTAAACTATAATGAAAATAGGCTCCAAGGAATACTTAAGAGAATTTATTCTAAGTAACAATCTTTATCGAAGACCTAGAATGTTCGGTAATCTCTGGACTTTGGATTGGAGGTTAGTGAGAGAAATTTATAGATAGTTGGTACTTATTCAGTACTAACATCAATAAATAAACTCTACATTGACTGTGGAAGATCTGAAGAAAGGATTTTGGATGTTTTATATAGGTTTCGATGTAAAAAAGAAGATTGCGAAAAGAATAATGAATCAAAAAGGTTCGTTGGAGCCTTTTTTTATTTTATATACTCTGCAATAAATGGCAAATTTCTATATTTTTCTTCATAATCTAATCCATAACCCACTACAAAGCGATCATCAAGTTCAAATCCATTATATTTAATAGGTAGCTCAACTAATCTCTGTTTTTTACAGTCTAAAAAAACGCATAAATTTATACTATTAGGTCTTCTTGGTTTTAAATTTTTCAAAATATAACTGTGAGTTAAACCAGTTCTTATTATATCTTCAATAACAATAATATCTCTATTTCTTATGCTTAAATCTAAGTCCTTTGTTATTTTAACCTTTTCTTTTAAGCCTTCAGTTGTTTTAAACCTTCCAATTGATAAAAAATCAATATTATGATCTATTTTTAAAGATCTACTTATATCTGATAAAAAATAAACAGAACCCTTAAATATTCCTATTAAAATTGGTTCTGTATTTTTATAGTCTTTTCTAATATCTTCAGCTATCATCTGAACCCTTTTTTTAATATCCTTTTCACTGAAAATAATCTCCCCAATGTTTTCATTATTCAATACTATCACCTTCATTTCTCTTTAGCTTCATTTATACCAAACCTATTTAATAATTTATGATAATCTTTTTTATATACAATATTAATATTTATATCTGGATAAAGTCTTTGTAACATCTTTACTTTTTTATTTTTTTCTGTTACATATTTTTGTTTCATGGTTGTAAGTTCAATATAAGTATCAAATTCTGGGAGATAAAAATCAGGTTTGAAACCCATAGATACATTCCCCTCTGCATCCCATTCTAGAGGAAATTCTGATGGTTCATACTCCCACTTTATATTATACATATCTAAAATTTCAGCAAAATCCTTTTCACTATCATGGACAAAATCTATATTTTTTGATGTTTTTATATGGCTAATATATTCATCTGGGTTTTTAAATAATGATTCCGGATTTTCTTTTTTCATTTCAAGAAGGTGAATAATTAAATTTACAGATTCATTAACATTTAAACCCGCTGTATTAATGTTAATATGATACAGTGAGCTATTATTCCAATCTTTATTAAATAATCTATGAACATATCTTCGGTGTTTTCTATCACTTAAATCTATAGTTCTTATTGCTCGTTCTTTATTTATATTATACTTTTCCATTATACGATTTATTCTAATTTTATCAGAACATATTATCTTCACATGGACAGCATGAGCATAATCTTTAAAAATAATTTGAGATCCTAAACCTAAAATGACAAGATTTTCTTTTTCAGCTTTCATTTTTAATTTTTTTATAATTATATCTTTAAATGTGTTACCATTTTGTGCTGATTTCAAATAATGTTTAGAAGTTTCTTTTAACATATGTAAATCATGACCATCAGCAACATCTGAAAGCCAATTATTAATTACATAGTCTCTAGTTAATAATTTTACCCCTAATTTATTGGCTAATTCTTCTGCTATTTCTTCTCCGAGGCTTGAAGACTGCCTTGAAATTGTTATTACGAACATGTAAAAGCCTCCTTTTATAAACTGCTCATATTATAAATTCTTGATATATTCGTATTTTCCTGTATAATAAAAAAACATTCACCCAAATAAAGTTAGGTGAATGAAAAGTTTTAGTATCTAAAAAAACATTTATATATGTATGTTTTATAGATTATCTATAGTGTTTTCTTTAGCCCTCTTATTAGGCTTAGTATAAGTTCTTTTTTTGCCAATTTATTAATCCAATCTTTTGGAATACTACTACTACCATAATATGCTCCAGCCATTTGTCCAGTAACGGCTGCTGTTGTATCAGTGTCCCCTCCTAAATTAATTGCAAAGTTTACAGCAGATGCATAATCATCTGATTTATAAAAACACCATAAACTAGCTTCAAGTGTATTTAGTACAAATGCATCTGAATTAATATCATTATATTCCTTATTTTTAAAATCACCTTTAACTCTATCCAAAACCCGTTCATCTAGATCAATATTTTTATATACTTCATTTATTAGAAATTCCTTGTCCTTACCATTTATTGCATAATAAATTAAGGCTCCTAAAAATTTACAAGAATCTATGGCCATAATATTATTATGTGTAGTTATAGAACTCTTTGCTGAATAATAGACTGTTTTATCATAGTTATTTATATAATACATGGGAATAGGTGCCAATCTCATTATACTACCGTTACCTGCTGCGTTTTCTCTTTGAGGTGGTAATTCATTTTTTTCTATGAAATCTGTTATTGCTAAACTAGTATTGCTTCCTATTCCAAATGATTTCTTTTTAGAACTTAAATAACCATTTTCGAACCATTTAACATAACGGTCCATCTGACTTTCCAAATCAAATCCATCTTTTATTAAACTCTCAGCTAGACAAAGAGCCATCGAACTATCATCTGTCCATTGACCAGCTCTTATATTATTTACTCCACCACTTTCCATCTTATTATCAAATTCAATATTATTTTTTTTCATTCCTTCAAATGGTGCACCAAGAGCATCTCCTACTATTAGACCCATTAAAGCTCCCTTGAATTTATCTTCCATGATTTTAATAAACACCCCTTTGATATATATTTCACTTGTATTTAATTAATTAAACACTTTATACTTATTTCCTGCTAATATACTAATATTATTTTAAATTTTCTGATAATTTTCATTTGTATTTCATATAAGTAAAATAATCAAAATTAATAAATAAATTAAATATAAATAAAAGGATTTTAATCATTTATGTCTAATTTAATATATACATCCTTTCACAGAGCTCCTGGAATTTTTCAGGAGCTTAACTATTGTATGGTTGAATAACTAATTTTAAAGGAGTAGACAAAATTGAATATAAAAAGTTTTATATCATTAGTTGAAATAAGAACTAAAGTTTCCAGTATGATTCCCTTTTTGCTAGGAACATTTTATACATTAAACAGATTTGGACAATTTAGAACTTTAAACTTTTTACTTTTTTTCATATCAGTAATATTAATTGATATGACCACTACTGCTACAAATCATTACTATGATTATAAAAAGGCTAAACATGAAGATGGTTACAACTATAATATTCATAATCCTATAAATAATTACAGTTTAAAAATAACTACAGTTATCATAACTATTCTTACAATGTTAACTTTAGCAATTATTGCTGGATTGATTTTATTTTT
>JBNJDV010000069.1:0-8433 GCA_051745185.1 Bacillota bacterium | reverse complement strand
ACTTTCAAAGAATAATTTTTGAATTACCTTTAAGTAATAAGCAACTTCAACTAAGGTTGCTAAAAGGATTAAACCTGTTATAAGATATGCATTAAAACTTAAGGTGTTTTGGATAATCATCATCTTACTAACAAATCCGCTTAAAAAAGGAACTCCCATTATACCTAATGCCCCGACTGTAAAACCGATAGAAGCAAAGGGCATTTTTTTACCTAATCCAGATAAATCATCTATTTTATTACTTTTTATATTATAGATCATAAAACCAACAGAGATAAATAATAAAACCTTTAGTATTGAATGGTTAAGTAGGTGAAATAATCCTGCCTGTAGTGAAAAAGCTGTGTTAAAACTAATTATTGTTACCACTAGACCCATTTGAGCAATACTTGAATAGGCTAACATTTTCTTAATATTATCCTGTTGATAAGCTACAAATTCTCCAAATATTAATGTAATAATTCCTAATATTTTCAAATATAAATAAATACTTGGTTCATTAAATACTGTAAAGAATATTCTAATTATCATATAAATTCCTGAAAGTGATAAAACCCCACTTAATAGTGAAGTAACTCCTATATGTGATTTTGCATAAACTTCAGGAACCCAGAGGTTCATTGGAAATAGTTCTGCCTCTAAACCTATAGATATTAATAAAAGTATTGAAATCACTTTTATTAAAGAAGGATCAAACTGTCCGGCCATTTGTGCAATAACTGCCATATTTAAACTACCTGTACTGCTGTAGATAAGTCCAATTGAAATAAGCAAAAATACAGAAGCTACTGCACCTAAAACTAAATATTTAAATGCTGCTTGGAAACTTGTTTTCCTTTTCATTGTAGCTAAAACATATGTTGAAATACTTGCAATTTCAATAAAGACAAACAGGTTGAATATATCTCCTGTTAAAACAATACCGATTATTCCTGTATATGCTAATAAAAATAGGCTGTTAAACTTACTTTGGTCTAAACTGTCTATATTTCTAAAATTATAGAGCGAGATTAAAAATGTGATTGCGGTAATAATAATAAGACTAAAAAGACTTAATTTATCTACATATAGATTTATTCCAAATGGAATATTCCAATTACCTATCTCAACTACAATTGGTTGGTTTAGTACCGCATTATATAATGAAAAAGAAATTAACATATTTATCAAAGTACTAATTACAACTAATATCGATGGTATTTTTTTATGTAATTTAGTAAGTAATGGGATTGAAAATGAAAACAATAATGGTAAAGCGATTAATAGACTTGGATTCATAGTTTTAACCCCCTAATTTCATCAATTTGTAGGGTTTTGTGGTTTTCATATATTTTAATTACTATAGATAGCCCTAAGGCAAGAACAGCTACACCGATAACTATTGCTGTTAAAACCAAAGCTTGGGGTAGAGGATCTACAAAGTTTAACGAGTTTGTACTATAAGTATCTGTCATTATTGGTGCAATACCTGAGTTAATATAGCCTAAGCTGACTAAAAATAGATTAACCCCTGTATCCATTATTCCAATACTTATAACAATTTTAATTAAGTTTTTACGAGTTAAAACTCCAAATAGACCGATTAGAATTATAATAATTGAACCACCTGGAAAGGCCCACTGATTTAAAAAAGACAAAGTATCACATCCTTTACTTATTTTTATACACTAAGCATTTATTAAATTACTTATAACGCTTGAAAGTTCAGCCCCTACTTTAATACCTATTAATATATAAATTAAAGGAACTAACCCTGCACTAAAAAGTGTTCCAATAGTACCATTATTTAAAAAGTTAGTTAAAAAAGAACCGTCTGTATATAAGCCGATTAATCCTAAAACAATAAAGGTTATTCCAGCTAAACTTTCTAAAATTGATAATCCTGTATGATTTAATTTATAGTCGCGGTATGCTAAGAATTTAAGCAGAATCGCTGTTGCTATAACAGCTCCACCCTGAAATCCTCCACCTGGTGTAAGATGACCATATAATACAATATATATTCCCAGTAAAAATAAGAGAGGGAAAATTAATCTAACACCCGTTTTTAATATAAAAGAGGACTCATTTTCAAAGGGTTTAATATTTTTCTTTCCCTTTAATATAAAAGCTAATCCTGAAGAAGCAATAAACAGCACTGTTAATTCACCTAATGTGTCTAAAAGCCTATAGTTGGCAATTATAGATGTAACTATGTTAGCCGAACCACTTTCTAAATTATTTGTTTGTCCGTATTCAATTGCTTTAGACTCTGAATTAACACTTTTATTGATATAATTATTAGAAGTTCTTTGTTCAATATCAATGTTTCCAAAACTAGGTACTGTTAAAAAGTCTCCAGTATTTGAACCAAATGCTTGAAAGATCAAAACTCCTAACAAAACTACGACCAATAGAGCAAGATAGTCTCTAAACCTCATTGCTTTTCACCTCTTTTGACTTTAAATAAAGTAAAAACAAATATTGCCGTTGTTAAACCAGCACCGATTATGGCTTCAGTCATTGCAACATCTGGTGCTTTTAATATATACATTAAAGCAGCTGCAATTAAACTTATTAACCCCAAAGAAATTATTGAATTTAATAAATTTTCAAAAAATATAGCTGCTACCGCACCAATGATCATCAGTAAGATAAGTAAATAACTTAAATACATCATTTAATATCACTACTTTCTAATTTCTCATATTCATCAATATTTGATGTTATTATTGGCCTTATACCATTTTTATATGATGCTCTGGCAATACTATGACTAGCAATTGGATTTGTTAACACTATAAATATGGCAATTATAAATGTTTTAAAAAACCAATCTGGATTAACAAGACCGATACCAATTATAGAAGAGAGGGCACCAAGAGTAGTTGCCTTAGTACCGGCTTGAATTCTATTATATAGATCTGGCATTCTAACTATTCCTAAAGCTCCAAGTAATAAAAAGATACTTCCTATAACAATTAGGATATAACCTATAGTTGTTAATATAATCATGAGTTATCACCTTCTAAATAACGTGATATAACAATTACACTGGTAAAGGACAGTGCTGCAAAAATAAAAGATATATCAATTAATACCTTATTGTTAAAAAATAGTGCTCCAACTACTAATGTAACAGATATAATAGTTGTTAAGGTATCTAAAGCAACTATTCGGTCTGAACTAGATGGTCCTTTGATAAATCGATAAGAAGCAAATAGAAGGGATACAATTATTAGTAGAAATATGAAATTAAACATTAAAAAATCCCCTCCAAACTATCTTCAAACTTTTTAGATATAAGGTTTTTTTGAATATTTTCATCTTTAGTTTCAACATCAATCCAATGGATATATAGATCATCTTCAATTACGTCCATAGTAAGTGTACCTGGTGTTAAAGTTATAGAATTAGCCAAAAATAATTTGGCATAATCAGATTGTAAATTTGTATTTACTTTTACTATACCAGGATTGATAGGTAATTTTGGATTAATTACCCGGTGAGCAACATCAATATTAGCTTTAACCATTTCGATTATAAATAAAGGAATGTACTTAACTGTATTTATAAACCGTAAAATCAAATTTTTATCACTATTTGAACTTGAAAAACTTTTATATGTAAATAGTGATAAAAAAAGTGAAAGCACCAAACCAACTACGACATCTTCATAAATAAGACTGCTAGTATAAGCTAGCCAGAAGAGAAAATAAATAATCATTGTAGAGAAAAATTTTTTAATATTCAAACAAACCCCTCCTATAAAAGTGTGATATAGTTCACTTGGGAAACAAATAATATATCAGTATATTTAAATATTATGATATAAAGATATGTTTGTCAAATTAAATTTAAAAATTTAATAAATTTCTTGACTAATATATAATTATTTCATAATATTAATAATAGAAGATCATTGAGGAGGAAAAATTTTGGATGATATAATTAAAGATATGGATGAAATAAAAGATAAAGCTAAATTATTGAAAGCAATATCTCATCCGATAAGACTATGTGTAGTAAAAGGTCTTATGGAGTCAGAGGGATATAATGTAACCAAAATGCAGTCTTGTTTAGATATACCCCAATCTACATTATCTCAACATTTAACTAAATTAAAAGATTTAAATATTATTGAAGGTAAAAGAAATGGTGTGGAGATTAAATATTATGTAAAAAATGAAGAAATAAAAAAGATAGTTAAAACTATGTTTGATAAATAGATACGAATTCCTCCTCTAAAAAGGGAGGATTTTTTTTATAATATATTTTTATCAAAAAAAGGATTAGAATATATATTTAAATAATTAAAAAAAGGTGAATCTTTAAAATTATTGAATTATATATTACAACCAATTTATTATGAAGGAGGGGTTAGATGGTTAAAGTTTATTGGGAAAATAAAAGAATTGCAAGTTCCGATAATACTATTGTTGTTGAAGGAAATCATTATTTTCCTCCAGAAGATGTTGATCAAAAGTTTTTAAAGGAAAGTGATCATCATACTACCTGTCCATGGAAAGGAGAGGCCAGTTATTATCATTTAAAAGTTGATAACGAGATTAATAGAGATGCAGCCTGGTATTATCCAAATCCAAAAGAAGAAGCAGAAAAAATTAAAGATTATATTGCTTTTTATAAAAACAAAGTTAGTATTGTAGATGATAATTAAATTGGTAATAATTTGGTTAAATAAGCAAAATTAATTAGGGGGGGACATTATCAATGAAAAATAAGTTTTTAATTTACACCTTAGTATTGGTTATGGCTTTTGCTGTTGTTGGGACTGCTGTAGCTCAGGAAGTTAATTTTAAAATACTGCACACCAATGACACACATGGAAGAATTGAAGAAGGGCCATATGATGGAATGGGTTTTGCAAAGATATCTACTTTAGTTAAGGATTATCGCAGTGAAGGTAATGTATTGTTATTAGATGCAGGAGATACTTTTCACGGTCAAACTATTGTTAATTTAAATGAAGGTGAAGCAATAGTTGATATCATGAATACAATGGGTTATGATGCAATGACTCTTGGCAACCATGACTTTAACTTTGGACAAGATAGAGTTACAGAAATACAAGATATGGCTGACTTTACTATAGTTGCAGCTAACCTAGAGCCAGAACTTGTAGAACCTTATATAATTAAAGAAATTGATGGACTTCAGGTGGGTATTTTTGGTTTAGTATCACCTGAAACAAGTTATAAAACTCATCCTAAAAATGTTGAGAATTTAACAATCAGCAATCCTTATGATGCTGCAGAAGAGATGGTAGAGGAACTTTCTGATCAAGTTGATATAATAATAGCTTTAACACATTTAGGTATTTCAGAAGGTAGTGAATATACAAGTAGAGAATTGGCTGAAAATGTATCAGGTATAGATATAATAATAGATGGCCACAGTCATGATGCACTAGAAGAAGGTTTAATGGTTAATGAAACCCTAATAGCAATGGCTGGAGAATATGATAAAAATCTAGGTATTGTAGATGTTACAGTTGTTGATGGATCAATTGAAAGCAAAACCGCAAGCCTTTATACTAAAGAGATGGCTGCTGATGTAGAACCAGATCAAGAAATTGTTTCTGAAGTTGATAGAATTAAAGCTGAAAACGAAGAAATAACTTCAGCTGTTGTTGGTCAAACTTCTGTTGAATTAAATGGTGAAAGAGAATATGTAAGGTCCGGAGAAACTAATCTGGGTAATTTAATTACTGATGCAATGGTTGCAGAAGTCGGTGCAGATGTAGCAATTACAAATGGTGGTGGAATTAGAGCATCTATTGAACAAGGTGAAATCACTATGGGTGATGTTATAACCGTACTTCCATTTGGTAATACAACAGTAGTTAAAGAATTAACCGGTGCTCAGTTACTTGATGCTGTAGAACATGGAATATCTGAATATCCAGCTCTTGAAGGTCTATTCCCACAAGTATCTGGAATGCAAATTATATTTGATGGTTCAAGACCTGCCGGAGAAAGAGTAGTTAGACTTTGTGTAGATGGTGAGCCAGTAGAATATGATGAAACTTATGAAGTTGCAACTAATGACTTTATGGCAGCTGGTGGAGACGGATATGAAGTATTTGCAGAGACTGAAACAGTAGTAGAAGCCGGTGGATTAGAAGAAGTACTAATGAATTATATTGGCGATATTGGTACAGTTGCTCCTGAGGTAGAAGGAAGAATCCTAGAAGTTAATGTAGAAGATGGAAACTATGTATATAAAATTAAAGAAGGAGATTATTTAGCAAAAATTTCTGCAATGTTTAATGTAAAAATGGATTCAATTTTAGAAGTAAATGATATTGAAGATAGAAGTATGATCTATGCAGGACAAGAGATAAATATTCCTATGTAATTAAAAAATAAAGTAAAATATAAACAAACGGGGTAGCTTTTGCTACCCCAAAATTTATTAAATAAGAGGTGAAATAGAAGATGGAATATGTACAAAGTCTACAAGACTTAGCAGTTCAATATGGAGTAAAACTCTTAATAGCAATTATAATTGTATTTATAGGTATGAAAATTATAAACTATATTATAAGCCTTTTCGATAAAGCCTTTCGGGAAAGAATGGAGCCAACTTTATTAAAGTTTCTAAAATCAGTATTTAAAGCATTATTAAATGTTTTGCTATTTTTATCAGCTGCTTCTACTCTAGGAATAGAAATGACATCATTTATAGCTGTATTAGGAGCGATGACATTTGCTATAGGTTTATCTTTACAGGGTAGTTTAGCAAACTTTGCTGGTGGAGTACTAATATTACTATCTAAACCATTTAAAGCTGGAGATTTTATTGAAGCTTCAGGTAATAAGGGGACTGTTGAAGAAATACAAATTCTTTATACTGTAATAAGAACTCCAGATAACAAACAAATAGTAGTACCTAATGGAGATTTATCAAATTCTGATATTACAAACTATTCTGCTCATGAAAGAAGGAGAGTGGACTTAGTTTTTGGAATTGGTTATGATGATGATCTTTTAAAAGCTAAAGAGGTATTAAAAGAATTAGTAAAAGATAATGAAATGGTTTATGATATGCCAGAACCAATAATTAAGGTAGGAGAATTAGCAGGTAGTTCTGTTAACTTTGATGTAAAAATTTGGTGTGATACTTCAAATTATTGGAATGTATACTATGATATGCATGAAAAAGTTAAATTAAGATTTGATGAAGAAGGTATTGGAATTCCATATCCACAAATGGATATTCATATGGATAAGTAGTATGTAAAACAATCAAAAATTAATAAAATATTATGAATTATTAAAAAGTCCTACAATATCAAAAATTGTAGGACTTTTTTAAGCTTTAAAACTGCTTTTAATTTTTTTATTTTAAGCATCTTTTTCTAATAACATTTTATCTTTTTTATTTAAATATAAGTAGTAGCCCAGGCCTGCAGTAAATGCAATTGCAGCCCAGAGATAATACATGATGTCACCACCAAGACTATCAAAAATTGCTCCACCTATTGTATTACCAACAATACTTCCTAAACCGATATATACAGAAGTGAAAACATTTTGAGCTGTAGCCTTCACATCTTCTTTTGTTACTTTATTAATAAAGTTAACACAGGTTACATAAAATAAACCGAAAGATAGACTGTGTAATATTTGAGTTCCTAAAAAGATACTTCTTACCGGAAACACTGCTAATAATACCCATCTAATTACAAATGCAGAGGAGGAGACTCCAAAAATATGTTTAATATTAAATTTATCTAATATTTTATCTGAAAAAATTAAAATTAATATTTCACTAATTGATCCGATCATTTTTGTAAGCCCGAATAGGCCCTCTCGACCGCCATGTTCTAATACATATAAAGAAAAGTATGTTAAGTTTCCGTTCATAGTTATTTGCATAAAAAATACATATATTAAGAATGCAACAAACAATTTATTTTGAAATAATATACCGATATTTGCAAATCTTCCCGGACTATCATCACTTGAACTTTCTTCTTTTTCTTGTACTTTGTTTTTCGGTAATCTTGTACTAATTAATAGTGTTACAAATAGTAGTCCAGCAAGTACATAGAAAGTGTTTGTTACATCTGTGTTTTCAAAAAAGTAACCTAAAAGTGGAACTACAATTGTATATCCAACTGAACCCCAGAGTCTATACTTACCATATTTATTACCTTGGTCACCTAAATAACCAAATAGCAAATTATCATAAAGGGGTCTGATAGGATTCATAAATATTGCTAAAATAATCATTAATACTATAAAAATATAAAAGTTTGTTGTTGTTAAAAATAGTAAACTGACTGACATTGTTCCAAAGACAGCTAACTGTAGGAATCTTTTATTAGCATTAAAATTATCAGATAACATTCCCCAAACTGGTAAAACAAACAATGCTACACCTCTCGCAATTGAATTTATTAAACCAATTTGAGCTGATGTATATCCT
>JBNJDV010000068.1:0-8564 GCA_051745185.1 Bacillota bacterium | reverse complement strand
CCTCAGATACCTCTCCTTTAACAACCAACTCTTCTTCTAATATTCTTACTGTAAATTTATTTACCTCTTTATATTTTTCCATAAATACACAGCCCCTGTTTGTTAATGTTCTACTTTAATAAATTCACTATTATATTTGAAATTCCTGCAATTCCCCTTATTTTTTTCTGATTTCAGCTTCATAGTTAGATTCTAACTTTTTAACTATTTCATTAAATACTTCATTTACTTCTTTGTCAGTTAAAGTACGGTCTGGAGCCTGGAATAATAGTTTAAAGGCTAATGATTTTTTACCTTCGGAAATCTGTTCTCCCTGATAGATATCAAAAAGTTCACTGCTTTTTAAGATTGATTGATCAGTATTATTTATTATATTGAGAACTTCCATTACTGGAATATCTTCAGATAACATAATTGCCAGGTCGCGGTCAACTGCTGGATATTTTGGTAACATTTCAAATAGGTAGTCTCCGATTTCTACTTCATCTAGTATTGTAGAAATATCAATTTCTAAGATACTGGTTCTTTTCCTTAGGTCATATGAGTCTATCACTTTAGGTTTTAGTTCACCTAAAATACCTATTTTTTTGTTTTTATAGTATATATCAGCAGTGCGGCCGGGGTGGGTAAAGTCTTCTTTTCCCCTCTTATATTCAATACTATCCGATATATTTAATCTTTCAAACAGCTTCTCTAAGGAACCTTTTAGATAATAGAAGTCAGGAGCATCTAAACCCCATCTATCTTCTATAGCACCCATTGAACCGGCTGCTAACATTGTTCTTTCAACCGGGCGTTCATTTTTGCCCTGATTATAGAAGGATCTACCGATTTCAAAGTATTTAACATCTTCAACCTGTCTTTTTGCATTTGTTGATATTGATTCTATCAAACCGGGTAATAATGTGGTTCTAAGCAGTCCAAATGCTTCATTTAAGGGATTCTTTATTTTAACCCAGTTTCTATATTTGTGGTCATCACTTAAGTTAAGGTCCTTATAATTATCAGGTCCCATCAAACTAAATGTTATTATTTCATCTAAACCAGCTGCATTCATAGTATTTTTGATCATTTTTTCAATCTTTTGTTTTTGGGTTCTCTTACCTACTTCATTAGTTTTAGGTGTTGTAGTAGGGATATTGTTATATCCATAGATTCTTGCTATCTCTTCAAAGATATCTGCATCTTGTTCTATATCATTACGGTAAGAAGGTACCCTGACTTTAATTGAGTCCTTTTCTTTATTAGCAACCTCTATTTCTAATCTATCTAACATCTTTTCAATTTCATCTATTGTTAATTCAAGTCCTAATATACGGTTTGTTTTTTCAATATTAACTTCAATTATCTTTTCTTGATACTTATTTGGATAGTTATCTAATACACCTTCTACTACTTTTCCTTCTGCATATTCCTGCATTAAATAGGCTGCTCTGTTTCCAGCTTTTACAACATTTTCAAGGTCTATACCTCTCTCAAAACGGTGTGAGGCTTCACTGGGCAGTCCTAATTTACGGGCAGTTTTTCTAATACTGCTTGGGTTAAAGTAGGCTGCTTCTAAAAAGATATCTGTTGTCTTTTCAGTAACTTCACTATTTTCAGCACCCATTACACCTGCTACAGCAATAATCTTCTCCGGGTCAGTAATTACAAGAGTTTCAGTATCTAAGGTTCTTTCTACATCATCTAGGGTAACTACTTTTTCGTTTTCTTTTGCTCTTCTAACAATTACATTACCCTCTTTAATCTTATTTAAGTCAAAGGCATGTAGGGGTTGGTTGTATTCTAATAGTATGTAGTTTGTAATATCTACAATATTATTAATTGGCCTGATACCTGCAGCTTTTAGCCTATCCTGCATCCACTTTGGTGAAGGTTTGATCCTTACATCTTTTATAACCCTTCCTGCATAACGGGGGCATAAGTTCTCATCTTCTATTTCAATTTCAGCTAATTCTTTAATATTTTTATTATTATCCTCTTTTATATTAATCTCAGGATAGTCTATTTCTAATTCTTCTTTTTGCATTGCCTTTACTTCTCTGGCAATACCTATAAGGCCTAAGCAGCGCGCATAGTTTGGAGTTAGATCAAGTTTGTAAACATATTCATCTAATCCTTGATACTTTACAAACTTATCACCTACTTTAGCATCTTCAGATAAAATCATTATTCCACTGGCTCTTTCTTCCTGTAAGTCCAGTTCATCTTTGGAACAGATCATACCTTCAGATACTTCACCTCTAAGGTTAGTTTTTTCAATCTTCATTCCTGTTGGTAAGGTTACACCAACTTCGGCAACAGGTACTTTTATATCTTCACTTATATTTGGTGCTCCGGTAATCATCTGAAGTTTTTTGCTGCCAAGGTCTACTGTACATATTTTAAGTTTATCTGCATTGGGATGATCATTAATTTGAGTTATCTTTCCTATAACTATATCTTCTAAACCCTCTCCTAAGTACTCCATACCTTCCACTTCTAAACCTGCCATAGTTAATTTCTGTGACAGTTCTTCTGGAGTATAGGGAAAGTCTATATATGACTTTAACCAATTATATGGTACTTGCAAATTTCTCACTCCTTTTTTAAGTTAAAATTGATGGATAAATCTCTTATCATTTTCATAAAGTACTCTTATATCACCTATATCATACTTCAACATTGCTATTCTGTCCCAGCCCATTCCAAAGGCAAAACCGCTGTATACATCAGGATCAAGTCCGGACATCCTCAACACATTAGGATGAACCATACCTGAGCCTAATACTTCAACCCAGCCTGTATATGAACAAAGTGAACAACCTTCACCTTTACATACATTACAGGATACATCTACCTCTGCACTTGGTTCAGTAAAGGGAAAGTAGCTGGGTCTAAATCTTATCTTTCTTTCTTTTCCATATATCTCGTGAACAAACTTCTCAATTGTTCCTTTAAGATCACTAAATGAAATATCTTTATCAACTACTAATCCTTCTATTTGATGGAAGTTCGGTGAATGTGATGCATCTAGTTCATCTGATCTATATACCCTTCCTGGAGCAATAATTCTAATCGGTGGATCTTGTTTTTCCATAGTCCTGATTTGAACAGGTGAAGTATGAGTTCTAAGTAAGTATTTATCATCTATATACAATGTGTCCTGTAAGTCCCTGGCAGGGTGATCCTCCGGTATGTTAAGTGCTTCAAAGTTATAGTATTCATTTTCTACTTCTGGCCCTTCTTCAATACAAAAACCCATTCCTAAAAAGAGTTCTACAACTTCATCTATAATATGTGTAAAGGGATTTTTATGTCCCACATTAACATCTGTACCAGGTAATGTGACATCAATAGTTTCGGCTTTTAACTTCTGTTTTTTTAACTGTTCTTCTTTTTTTGTTTTAATTTCTTCATATAGGTTTTGTATCTTGTTTTTTAAAATATTTGTTTTTTTTCCAACAATCGGTTTTTTCTCATCAGAAACCTGACCCATTTTACTAAATATTTGAGTGATTTTACCCTTTTTACCGAGGTATTTTACTCTAAGGTCTTCAAGTTGGTCCAGGTCTTTTACCGATTTAAACTTATCTTCAACCTCATGTTCAACTTTTTTAATCTCCTTTAATAAATCCAAATTAGTACACCTCCATATTTTTGCATAAAAAAAACTCGCCCTAGATAAGGGACGAGATTAACGCGGTACCACCCTAGTTACCTCACCGTAGGTGAGATCACTTGAATTTGATAACGGAATTACCCGGATAAGACCTACTAATTGTTCAGTCCTCAGCTCCGGAGTGAACTTCATTACAAAACCTTAATAAGACTGCTCTCAGTCCACTGACAGTCTCTTCCTGTATTAAGGCTTTTGTAACTACTCTCTCCTTCTTAGCCTTTTATGTATTTCTCTTGACTTTTTAACTACCTCTTCTTACCTCTGTCCTAAACATTCTCCTATAAGCCAAATAAGCATCGACAGACCCTGTTTCCTCAAAAAGTTTCCAGAATAATGATGCAGTTATGCCCAAAAAGGACCACATCCTTTCACAGAGATAGTTGTGTCTTTAATTTTTCTCTATTATATCACAACTTCCTTGTTTTGACAAGGCTATTCATCTTAATTGACTTTATTTTCTTAAAATTTCATACATCATTAAGCCAGCTGCAACTGCTGCATTTAATGACTCGATATCTCCTCTAATTGGAATTTTTACTTTTTGATCGGCTAAATCAAGAAGTTCGGCTCTGATCCCTCTTGCTTCATTTCCAATAATCAAAGAAAGAGGGGTTTTGTATTTAAGCCTATTATAGTACATATCTGTATTTAGGTCTGCTGCATATATGTTCTGTTTTTTGTCTTTAAGCATACTTTTTAACTGATTCAATTCTACATCTTTAATAAAAGGAATAGAATATATTGCACCCACTGTAGATCTTAATACTTTCAAGTTGAAAATATCTACTGAACCTTTTGTTATTATAATAGATTGAAAACCTGCTGCAACAGCAGTCCTAATAATTGTTCCCATATTTCCAGGGTCCTGCACTCTATCCAGTACTAATATGTATTCTTTAGAAAACACTGCTTTCTGATCATAGTTTGGTTTATTTACAACAGTAATTATCTCCTGGGGGTTTTCTGTATCTGCTACTTCTTCTATTAAATCCTTGGACACAAATACTAATTTTTGTTGGTTGTCGATAATAAAGGGTTGGTTCTTTATTGAATTATAATAATCCCTTGTTAAAAATATTGTATCTATGTCAGCTCCAGCTTTATATGAACCTCTGCTTAATCTAAGACCTTCTAAGATAAACTGGCCTTTTTCTTTACGATACTTTTTTTGATAAAGCTTTCTTAAACTTTTTATTTTATTATTTTTTATACTTGTAATTTTATCCAAATTAATCACCTTGATATATTAAAAACCCGGAGTTAACCGGGTTTATTAATAGTTTTATAATATTATAGCTCTGCTTTTGCAACATCAATAAGTTCGCTAAATGCATCTTTATCATTAACAGCTAAGTCTGCAAGCATTTTTCTATCTATTTCAATATTAGCTTGTTTTAGTCCGTTAATAAATCTAGAATAAGAAAGTCCGTTTTGTCTAGCTGCAGCATTAATTCTAGTAATCCATAGACGGCGGAACTCTCTTTTCTTTTGACGTCTATCTCTATATGCATACTGTAATGATTTAATTACAGCTTGTTTTGCAGGACGAAACAATGTACTTCTAGATCCAATAAAACCTTTAGCAGATTTTAAAACCTTTTTTCTTCTCCTACGTGCTTTTGAACCCCTTTTAACACGTGACATTATTAATCACTCCTTTAACTTTACTTTGATCTCTCGAATTAGAAACTACTCATAAGGAAGTAGTTGTTTATATCTTTTTTGGTATGTTTTATCCATCATTTTAGCTTTTCTAAGGTGTCTTTTTCTCTTAGAAGTTTTTTTGGTTAATATATGACTTTTAAAAGCTTTATGCCTTTTAAGTTTTCCGTTTTTAGTTACTTTAACTCTCTTTTTGATACCCTTGTGAGTCTTAAGTTTAGGCATTAATAATTCCTCCTTATTTTTCACTTATTGGGGTTAGAAACATTAACATACTGTGACCTTCCATTTTAGGTTCACTTTCAACCTTACCAATATCTTTGGTTTCTTCTTTTAAACGGTCCATTAGGTCATAACCCTTATCTTTATGAACCATTTCTCTACCCCTGAAACGAATCCTAACTTTTACCTTGTTTTTATCATTTAAAAATCTACGGGCTTGCTTTAACTTAACATTAAAGTCATGGTCCATTATTTTAACACCCATCTGGACTTCTTTAACTTTCATTACATTTTGGTTTTTCTTTTGTTTCTGTCTCTTTTTAGCTTGTTCATACTTATACTTGCCATAATCCATTATTTTACATACAGGTGGATTGGCCTGTGGAGCTACTTCCACTAAGTCTAAACCTCTTTCTTCAGCAGTCCTAATTGCATCATTGGTATTCTGGATGCCGATTTGCTCACCTTCATTATCGATTAGCCTAACTTTTTTAGCTCTAATTTGATCATTTACACGCAAGTTATTATTACTGATTTTATGCACCTCCACTTTTTTTTGACAAAAAATATAGAAAACGGGTGGTAGAAACCACCCGTTAAGTTCATAAAGTTAGTAGACATAAACTGCCCAAAGAAACATACTAACTATTAACCAATAATCCTATTACTGGTGAGAAACAGTGGTTTCTACTTTATTGTCGAATTAAATTGTACCACAGCAGAGCATTTGTGTCAACTCTATCTAGCCTTTTCATCAATTTCTTTTAATAATTTTTCTTTAAATTCTTCAAATTTATATTCTCCTAAGTCTCCGTCATCTCTATCTCTGACTGAGACTGTGCCTTCTTTTGCTTCTCGCGAACCTACAATAAGCATATAGGGTATTTTTTCAAGTTGAGCCTGACGGATCTTATAACCTAATTTTTCATTACTGTTATCAACTTCAACTCTTATACCCCTGTTAAATAGTTTATCCTTTAGTTTATATGCATAGTCCAATTGATCATCAGATACCGGTAATATAGTAGTTTGAACCGGTGCAAGCCAGGTTGGAAAAGCCCCCGCATACTTTTCAATCAGCATCGCAAGTGTTCTTTCATAACATCCTATAGATGTTCTATGAATAACATAAGGTCTTTTCTTTTCATTATCTTTACCGACATATGTCATGTCAAATCTTTCAGGTAGGGCAAAGTCAATCTGTACAGTAATAATTGTATCTTCTTTACCGTGAACATTTTTAAACTGTATATCTAACTTAGGGCCGTAAAAGGCAGCTTCATCTTCAGCAACAACATAGTCTAAGTCCAGTTTATCTAAGATATTTTGCATCTTATCCTGTGAGTCTTCCCAGGCTTCAGGATTATCGATATACTTACCCTTATTATCTGGATCCCATTTAGAGAATCTAAACCAGATATCTTCTCTAATACCTAAGGTATCCATGATATAGTCAATTAAATTAATTACTCCTTTGAACTCATCTTCTAACTGTTCAGGAGTTACAATTAAGTGCCCTTCAGAAATTGTAAACTGTCTAACCCTGATTAGTCCGTGCATTTCACCGGATGCTTCATTTCTAAACAGTGAAGAGGTCTCAGAGTATCTGATCGGTAAATCTCTGTAACTTCTAAGTTTTGAGTTATATATTGTAAACTGATAAGGACAGGTCATCGGTCTAAGTGCTAATACTTCTTCATCCTTATCTTCATCACCAATGATAAACATATCATCTTTATAATGTTCCCAGTGTCCTGATACTTCATAAAGATCTTTTTTAGCCATAAAGGGTGTTTTAGTCATTCTATAGCCTCTTTTTTCTTCTTCATCTTCCACAAAACGCTGTAGAATTTGAACCACCTTAGCACCTTTAGGTTTAAGTAATGGTAAGCCCTGGCCTATTATATCTGAAGTCATAAATAGATCAAGTTCTCTACCCAACTTATTATGATCTCTTTTTTTAGCTTCTTCAATCTGCTCTAAATACTTTTCAAGTTCTTTTTCTTTTCTAAAAGAAGTACCGTAAATTCTTTGAAGCATTTTATTGTTTTCATCACCGCGCCAGTATGCTCCAGCAGTATTTAATAGTTTATATGAATTAATCATTCCTGTAGAAGGAAGATGTGGCCCACGGCAGAGATCGATAAAATCTCCCTGAGTATAGAAGCTTACAGTATCATCATCCAAATCTTCTATAAGTTCTACCTTATATTCTTCTCCCTTTTCTTTCATGAAATCAATTGCCTGATCTTTAGGCATCTCTTTTCTTTTGATTTCATAATCTTCCTTTATAATTTTTTTCATTTCTTCTTCGATCTCTTCTAGATCATCTGTGCTTAATCCCTGATCCAGGTCAAAATCATAGTAAAATCCGTCATCAATTGTCGGTCCAATTGCCAGCTTTGCTTCTGGATAAAGGCGTAATACTGCATGTGCCATCACATGTGAAGAAGTATGTCGATAAATATCTAACCCTTCTTTAGAATCAATTGTTATAATATTTAGTTTAACATCTCCTTCAATTAAATAATCAGCATCTACTTTTTTACCATCAACAACACCGGCTACTGCATCTCTACCTAATCCTGTTCCAATTGAATATGCAACTTCCTTGACTGTTTTTTTATCATCAAACTCTAATATACTTCCATCAGGAAGTTCTACTTTAATCTCGCTCACCTTAATTTCCCCCTTTGGTATAAAATAAAAAAAGGCCTAACTCATCTATTTCTAGAGACGAATTAAGCCGCGGTTCCACTCTAATTGGATAAACCCTCTTAAAAGTATTAACGGAATTAACCGGATAGATTTACTGATTAAGTTCAATCTATCAGCTCCAAGGTGGTCTTCAATTACCTTTAAATTCAGATACTTTCAGCCTAAGGTATCTTTCTCTTTTGAATTTAAATAGTAATTTACTCTCCTTATCATAGCTTTTAAAGTATAATATTTTATTCAATTATATTAATTTAATGGATTATTGTCAAGGTTTTGTGGCATTAATAAACATTGAATATAT
>JBNJDV010000067.1:0-8756 GCA_051745185.1 Bacillota bacterium | reverse complement strand
TCAAGTTCTACATAAACACCTTCTTGTCCAGTAAACTGTTCAGCAACAAAGAATGGTTGAGATAAGAACCTTTCAATCCTTCTTGCTCTATTTACAACAATTTTATCTTCTTCTGAAAGTTCATCCATACCTAAAATTGCTATAATATCCTGTAGGTCTTGATATTTCTGTAAGATCTCCTGTACATCACGGGCAACATCATAATGCTCTTCTCCAATAATACGTGGATCAAGTATTTTTGATGTTGAATCAAGTGGATCAACCGCAGGATATATACCTTTTTCAACAATCTGTCTTGATAAAACTGTAGTTGCATCAAGATGAGCAAATGTTGTTGCTGGTGCAGGGTCAGTCAAGTCATCTGCAGGAACATAAATAGCCTGAACAGATGTTATAGAACCCTTTTTAGTTGAAGTAATTCTCTCCTGTAATGAACCAACATCATAAGCTAGTGTCGGTTGATAACCAACCGCAGAAGGCATTCTACCTAGTAAAGCAGAAACCTCTGAACCGGCCTGAATAAAACGGAATATATTATCAATAAATAATAATACATCCTGGCCTAGTTCATCACGGAAATGTTCAGCCATTGTTAAACCGGTTAAACCAACCCTCATACGGGCTCCAGGTGGTTCATTCATTTGACCAAATACTAAAGCAACTTTATCTAATATATCTGCTTCTTTAAATTCAAGCCAGAGGTCATTACCTTCTCTAGTTCTTTCTCCAACCCCAGAGAAAACTGAATAACCACCGTGTTCAATTGCTATATTATTGATTAATTCCTGAATTAATACTGTTTTGCCAACACCGGCACCACCGAATAGTCCAACTTTACCACCTCTTGTATATGGGGCAAGTAGATCAATTACTTTAATACCGGTTTCAAATATTTCAGTAGAGGTTTGTTGTTCATCATAACCAGGAGCTTCCCTATGTATAGGCATTCGCTGGTCGGTTTCTATAACTTCTCCTCTATCTATAGTTTCTCCTAAAACATTAAACATTCTACCTAAAACCTGTTCTCCGACAGGTACACTTATCGGACCATCTTGATCAATAGCCTTCATACCTCTAACTAAGCCGTCAGTTGAATCCATAGCAACACAACGAACTCTATTATCACCAAGCTGCTGCATTACTTCTACAACCAATTCTTCGTTACTGCCATCATCTTTTATGATTTTTACAGCATTATATATTTCAGGTAAAGTACCTTCAGGAAATTCAACATCTACTACAGGTCCAATAACCTGAACAATTTTTCCTACATTTTGGACATCACTCACAAAAACTCCTCCTTTATTTCAGTGCTTCAGCCCCACCTACAATTTCTGTAATCTCTTTTGTTATAGATGCCTGGCGGGCTCTATTATATGATAATGTTAAGTCATCGATCATTTCATTAGCATTATCTGTTGCAGCATCCATAGCAGTCATTCTAGAACCAAACTCACTTGCTTTAGATTCTAAAAGTATAGAATATAATGTGTTATTTACATATTTGGGTAATATTAGATCCAAGATTTCTTTAGCAGAAGGTTCATAAATGTAATCTACATGGTCTTCACTAATATTTTCACCTTTTTGATCTAATTCACGATCAATCTCTTCTGCATCAACAGGTAAAAGTGTAATATTTTTGACATGCTGTGTTATAGCAGATTCAAAATGAGTATAGACAACATTTACCTGGCTAAACTTAACACCTTTAAAAATTTCTATGATCTCTTCTGTTAATTCACGAGCAAAGTAGAAACTTGGATAATCTTCGATTTGATCATAATCTTTAATAAAATCATAGTTTCTTCTTTTTAGATAATCACGTGCTTTACTACCTATAGCATAAATTTCAGTATTAGGGTTCTCTTTTAAAAAGTCGTTTGATTCTTCTATAACTCGTGCATTATATGCACCACACAAACCACGATCACCACTGATTATAATAAGTAACTTCTTCTCTCCTTCAGATTTATGAAGTAAAGGGTGATCATCTTTACGATGTGAATATTTATAGACATCGGAAAGTATCCTTCTAGTTTTAGTAAAAAATGGTTTAGCAGCACGGGCATTTTTTTGTGAATTCTGCAGTTTTGCAGCAGCAACCATTTTCATTGCCCTTGTTATTTTTTTAGTACTTTTAACACTGCTTATACGCCGCTTAATATCCCGCATCGTTTCCATAAACTTACACCTCAATTCTTAAAAAGGTTGTTAGATCTTTTAACTTACTTCAACCTTATCTTCTCTATCAAAATCTTCATCAGTATTAACAATACTTTCTTTTTTTACTTCAAATAGTTCATTAAATTCTTCAATAACAGAAACTAACTTGTTTTCAATTTCTTCAGTTAGCTCTCCTTCTTTTTTAATCTTCTGTTTTAAGTCTTCATAATTGTTATCAACAAATTCTAATAACTCATCTTCATAACGTTCTACATTGTCAACAGGAATATTATCCAAATACCCATTTACAACTGCATAAATTATTATAATTTGTTTTTCGATTGACATTGGTGAATATTGAGGTTGTTTTAAGGCCTCTACTATTCTTTCACCACGAGCCAATTTATTCTGAGTTGTTTCATCCAAATCAGATCCAAACTGGGCAAATGCCTCTAATTCTCTAAACTGTGATAAATCTAGGCGTAATGTACCAGCAATTGATTTCATGGCTTTAATCTGAGCATTACCACCAACTCTTGAAACTGATATACCTACATTTACAGCTGGCCTTACACCTGAGAAAAACAACTCACTTTCTAGATAAATCTGACCATCTGTAATAGAGATTACATTGGTTGGAATATATGCTGAAACATCACCAGCCTGAGTTTCAATGATAGGAAGGGCAGTTAATGACCCTCCACCTTCTTCATCACTTAACTTAGCCGCTCTTTCAAGCAGACGTGAATGTAGATAAAACACATCACCGGGATAAGCTTCACGTCCAGGTGGTCTTCTTAAAAGAAGTGACATTGCACGATATGCTACAGCATGTTTTGATAAGTCATCATATATTACTAAAACATCTTTATCCTGTTCATACATGAAATATTCTCCCATTGCACATCCGGCATATGGTGCTAGATATCTGATAGGAGCTGGTCTTGAAGCAGAAGCAGATACAACTATTGTATACTCCATTGCTCCTCTTTCTTGTAATTCCTGAGTGATTTGAGCCACTGTTGATTCCTTTTGACCAATTGCAACATATATACAGATTACATCTTCATCTTTTTGGTTGATTATTGTATCAACCGCAATAGCTGTTTTACCAGTCTGACGGTCACCGATGATTAGCTCACGCTGACCTCTACCAATTGGTACCATTGAGTCAATAGCTTTTAAACCGGTCTGAAGTGGTACTTCAACAGGCTGTCTTTCTATTACACCAGGTGCTTTTTTCTCTACCGGTCTAGTTTTATCGGTTTTAATTTCACCTTTGCCGTCTATCGGCTGTCCCAGTGGATTTACTACACGTCCTAGAAGTTCTTCACCTACAGGTACCTCAACCACATTACCTGTTCTTTTTACGGTATCACCTTCACTAATTTTAGTCTCATTACCGAGTAAAACAACACCAATGTTGTCTTCCTCAAGGTTTAAAGCCATACCATAAACTCCATTGGGGAACTCCAAGAGTTCATTGGATTTAGCATCTTCTAGACCATAAACATGGGCAATACCATCTCCAACATCTAATACAGTTCCAACACCAACAGACTCTATTTTTTTATCATAATTTTCAATTTCATTTTTTATTATCGAACTTATTTCTTCTGGTCTAAGTTCCATACCTTATTACACCCCTATCTCCTGTAATGGAATTTTCTTAATTTGTTCTTCAAGGGATTCTAATTTGTTTTTTATACTACCATCTATAAGATAGTCTCCAATTTTTATAATCATACCACCGATGATATCGGGGTCACATACTTCTTCCATCTCAATTTTTTTATCAACAAATTGATTCAATTTATTTTTCAATTTATCCCTCATTGTTTCACTCATTTCAACTGCAGTTGTAACTTTAACTGTTATTACATTTTCATGTTTATATATTAGTTTTCTAAACTCTTTAAATATGTTTTCCAAAAAGTATATTCTGCGTTTTTGAATTAAAAGCATCATAAAGTTATACAGATCTTCTGAAAGTTTATCAGAAAATATTCTTTCAAACACCCTCTCTTTTTCATCTACTAGAACTCTTTGATGAAAAAGGGCTTCTTTTAAATGTTCATTTTTATTAATTAACTCCCAAAGCTCTTTAAACTCTTCAAGTAAGTTTACAAGATTATCATTTTCAAGTCCTATTTCATAAAGAGCTTTGCTGTATTGTCGGGCAATTTCATTTTTTTTCACTGAACATCACCCAATTTCTCTTGATCAAGTTGTTCAATATATTCAGTTATTAACTGCTCATGTTTCTTTTGGTCTAATTCTTCTTTTATCATCTGAGCAGCGGCCATAAATGTTACATCAGCAAAATCATTCCTGATTTCTTTCCTTGCTTCTACTTTGGCCTGCTGGATTTCTGCTAACTTATCTTTTTCTATCTTTTCAGCCTTTTCTTTGGCATTACTGATAATCTCTTTAGCTCTTTCACGAGCTCTTTTTTCTGCTTTATCTATAATATCATGAGATTTATCTCTTGCTCTTTTCAGCTCAGATCTATACTCTTCTTTTAGTTCCAAAGCTTCCTCGTGTTTTTGTTCTGCTTCTTCTATCTCATTTTTAATTGTCTTTTCTCTTTTATCTAAAATTTCTTTGATTGGACCATATAGATATCTTTTTAGCAGCCATAAAAGCACTAAAAAGTTAAATACTTGCCACAATAGGGTTGTATTAATTTCAACCAAAGTCCTTCACCTCCCGTAAAATGAAAATATCAAATGGGAAAAATATTATAATATTAAAAATAAATGCTAAAAAGAGAGGGAGGAAATCCCTCTCATATTTCTCCTTATATCGTAAAGATTAAAACAATCGCTATAACCAGGGAATATATACCAGTTGACTCTGCAACAGCCTGACCTAAAAGCATTGTAGTAATAATATTACCTCTTGCTTCCGGATCACGAGCTACAGATTCTACGGCTTTACCGGCAGCATAACCCTGACCAATACCAGGACCTATACCGGCAATCATGGCGAAACCAGCTCCCAATAAGGCAGCAGCTCTAATAACCATATCAATTACTTCCGGTGAAAATTCTACCATTTTAATTTCCCCCCTTCTCAGTTTTATCGTCTTTTAAATTCTTGTACTCTTTTAATTTTTTATTTAATCCTCCCCTGGCCATATCTAAAAGCATCCATAACAGTACAGTGAACTTGATCATAAAAAGTCCAACTGCTGCAGCCAGGAAGTTTAATGAAGGATTTAACCTTGCAACTGTTAAAACAATAAAATAGATTGTATATTCAATAAAGTATCTGTTTCTAATAAACTTTTCTGCCCTCTCTTCTGCCATATCAAGTGAGCGTTCAATATTTATTACCCTTAATCTTAAGATTAAAGTACTTATTACAAGACCAAATATGAAACCTAACAAGGTTTCAAACTCACCCGATATTAAAGCATAGGCAATTGGTAATATAGAAATCAGATATGTTCTTTTTAAGATCTCAATTTGCATGCGATCTGGATCATTAATATTATTCATAAAATAAACCTCAAAACTTTAGGTAAACACTAAATAAATAGCTATTACCAGAGAATATATTCCAGTTGAACCTGAAATAATTTGACCTAATAACATTGTTGTAACGATTGCTCCACGTGCTTCTGGTTGTCTTCTCACAGCAGAAGTGGCTTTACCTGCAGCATAACCCATACCTACACCAGGTCCTATACCTGCTATTAAAGCAAGCCCTGCGGCAATTACAGAAGCACTACGTATAACCATTTCAATTATTTCTGGTGAAAGTTCTACCATAAAGTGTCCTCCCTTCAGCTAGATAAACGGTATATTTATGATTTTGCCACTGAAATATAAGATATGGCTACCATTCCAAAGATTAGAGCCTGAATCAAACCAATAAATAAATCAAACCAAGCATGTAAAGGAACCGGTATTAAACCCGGAGCCGCCTGGTAGATCAAGGTGATAATAATACCTCCACCAACAATATTACCAAAAAGACGGAAGGAGTGAGATATCGGTTTAGCAAACTCACTTACAATATTTAATGGTAGTAAAAAGATAACTGGTTCTCCAAAGCTTTTAATATATCCCCAGATACCTTTTTCTTTCATGCCGGCATAATGACTGATTAAAAACACTACTAAGGCTAAGCCTAATGTTGTGTTTAAATCTCCCGTAGGACTTGTAGAACCAGGTATTAAACCAATTAAATTGCTGAACCCAACATAAATAAATAGGGTAGCAATTAAAGGTAAAAACTTCCAGCCTTCTCCCGGAAGCATCGGTTCTATTTGATCATGGATTGCTGTTATTAATAGTTCAGCAATATTTTGTTTGCCTTCCGGCCTGATTTTCAAATCTTTGGTTAGATATCTAGCTAATATTAAAATCAAAATTACGGATATCCAGCCAACTATAAGGGTATCAGTTACAGGAAGATATGATTTTCCAAAAAGATATGTTATGACCTGTGGGCCGGGATTCATAGCTTAGTCTCCTTTCTTTTAAAAATTAATCACCTTATTAGTCATTATCTATAAAACTTTTAATTAATTGATAAACAGAATAAAAACCAGAACCAGTTCCTAATATAAGTCCGATAATCTTAAAAATATAATCATAATCTAACCACTGGTCGATTTTTAAGCCTAAATAAAAGGCTAATCCTATATTAACAATCACAACTATCCCTAGTTGTGTAAGAAGAGCCATTGAACTTACTATTTTACGCCAGTCATCTTTTTTCATTTTAAATAACCCCTGGCTAAAAAGATATATTATCTAACTTTATGACTATTTATTATAACATATGGACAAAATGATTACCAATTGCTGCATTAACTATACAATACTATAACACTTGTTAAATATATCACAATGTTTTAGAGATGTAAAGCTTTAATTGCTTTCTTCCAGCACCTTACTCTCCGGTGAGAGTTCTCTAGAAAAAATTCCGAGTTTCCAGGCACCATAAATTACACTTGCTATCGAGAGAGCAAATAATATCATACCGTGTTTGAGTTTAAGCCCGTTTATAATTAAAGCAGTACCACCTAATAAAATACTGCTGCCATAAACTAGGATTACTGCTTGTTTGTGGCTCCAGCCTAAAGCGATTAACCTATGATGGATATGACCATTATCTGCTTTACCGATTGGTTTGTTATGATAAACCCTTCTAACAATTGCAAATAAAGTATCAAAAATCGGTACACCTAAGGCTAAAATAGGTACTACTATTGTCACAGCTGCAGCACTTTTTAAAGCACCAGTTACAGAAATTGCAGCTAAAATAAAGCCAGTAAACTGTGAACCTGAATCACCCATAAAGATTTCAGCTGGGAAAAAGTTGTATCTTAAAAATCCGGTTAAACTACCCATTAAAGCTACTGCTAAAACAGCTGGAATAAGTCTTACTTCCTGTAAAGCTACTGCAAATAATGTTATTGTAGCAATTATAGATATACCGGCAGCTAATCCATCTAATCCATCGATTAGATTAATTGTATTGGTAATACCAACAACCCAGAGTATTGTAAATGGAATACTAAAGATACCTAAATAGATCATACCACCAAAGGGATTGGTGATAAAGTTTATCTGCACTCCATAGTATATTAAAATTGAAGCAGCTCCTATTTGACCTAAAAGTTTTACTAATGGAGACATATCAAATATATCATCAATTAATCCCAATAAAAATATAATGGTAGATCCAAATATTATTCCATAAGTAGATAAAGAGTGATCATTAAATATAAAGTAGCTTATAATAAATGCTGCAAATATCGCTATACCACCTGTATTAGGAACTGGTTTTTTATTAATACGGCGTTTAGAAGGATTATCAAATCCTTCAATAAGGTAAGCTATCTTTTTCATAAAAGGAGTAAGGATATAGCTTATTATTAAACTGATTATAAATATCAAAATGTATTTATTTATCACTTTTATCCCTTCTTATCTGGCTATCATTTTGTTCCGTAAAGCCTGTCTCCTGCGTCACCTAAACCAGGAACTATATATCCGTGATCATTTAACTTTTCATCTATAGCAGCTGTATATATATCAACTTCGGGATGTTCTTTTTGTACTCTTTCAATTCCTTCAGGTGCAGCCACTAAAATAACTAATTTAATGTTTCGTGGATTTCTTTCTTTTACAAATCTAATCGCTGCTGATGCTGAGCCTCCTGTTGCCAACATAGGATCAACTACAATTAGATCTCTTTCGGTTACATCTGTTGGTAATTTACAGTAATATTCAACAGGTTCTAAAGTATCAGGGTCTCTATAAAGACCGACATGTCCGACCTTTGCAGTGGGAACTAACTCTAAGACTCCGTTTAACATACCTAAACCTGCCCTTAAAATAGGAACAATACCTAATTTTTTCCCTTCGATCACCTTAGATGTGCTTTTACAGATCGGTGTTTCTATTTCAACATCTTCTACCGGAAGATCTCTTGTAACTTCATACACCATTAACATAGAAACTTCATCAACTAATTCTCTAAACTCTTTCGGTCCAGTATTTTTATCTCTCATCAAAGTCAGTTTGTGCTGAATCAAAGGATGTTCTATAAGAATAGTTTCACTCATTTAA
>JBNJDV010000066.1:0-8927 GCA_051745185.1 Bacillota bacterium | reverse complement strand
GGACCCTGTGCTACCGCATAAACTTCATTATTAGCTGCTCTAAGAGGTGACATGACAAGTGTTCCTCCTTGAAGAGAATCAGCATCACCCATTGAGCTTACTGTAACATCAATCTTATCACCAGAATGAACAAAAGGCGGTAAATTGGCAGTTAACATTACAGCAGCTAGATTCTGGCTACGAATTTGCTCAGGAGTTACATCTATGCTAAAACTCCCCATCATATTTGCAACACTCTGTACTGTAGCCTGGCTACGATTTGAATCACCTGTACCAGCAAGTCCTACAACAATACCATATCCAATTAATTGATTATCTCTAATTCCACGTATTCTTGTGATATTTCCTATCTTTACAATTGGATCTTCATTTTGAGCATATATATTGTTTGTAAAAAATACGGATAAAAACATAATGATCATTAATATTAAAACAAGATATCTATTTTTAAAGTTCAACTAACTTCACCTTCCTTAAAAAATCCAATTGAATAATCTCTCTAAAAATCCTGGTTTTTGTTTATCTCCTACAGGTCCATCTCCCTGATATTCAATATCAGCCTTTGCAATATTTTTTGATGATATTGTATTATCAAGTGATATATCTTTTTGTCTTATGGTACCTGTAAGTTTAATATTTTGTTTTTCTCCGTTTATATTAATGTTTTTATTGCCTTCTATTTTTAAATTACCAGTATCATTTATCTCTACAATTTGAGTTGTGATATCAGCTTCCAGTGTTCCGCTTCTGGTTGTTTGACCATCTGCTGAACCTGAGTCTGAATAACCAAATCCAAATGCTTTCAAGAAGTTTAAAAATCCTATTCCAGCATCTGCATCAACACTACTATCCTGACTTGTACTTGTATTAGCACTTTGGATTGCATTAGCATCTTCTTTGATTAAAACAGTAATTATATCTCCAACATTTAACTCTTTTCTATCTTTATAGATATCTGCAGAGTCATCACTCCACAGTGAATTGTCTTCTGCAAAAACAACTGTATTTATTGTAAATAGCATAACGGGAATCATTAATAGTATCAATATTCTTTTCACTTTTTTTATTCCCCTTTCTTTAATCCTTAATCACCTGTACAAGCTGAGAACTTATTATCTTTGCATTAAACTGATGGTTGTTTTTAGGGTTTTCTACTTTTATATACTCACCCATCTTACCCCTTTCACGAGCAGTTACCATCAGAGAAAGTTCAATATCCCCAACAATCACCTGAGCCTGAATTTGATCTCCCCAGTTTATTAGATATGACGTATTATAGTTGTTTTTCTTTAATATGTCACCTTGTTTTAATGAATATGACAGTTCTACTGAGTTATTAAAAAGATCTGTATCTTTTTTTATAATATCACTACCATCCAGGCTGTCTATTTCAACTAACTTAAATTCATAATCATCTCTTTTAATCTTACTACCCTGAGAAATATATCTTTTTGCAACATAGGCTTTCTTTAAAGCTTTTATTTCAACTGGTACATAAAACCTTTTGTATTCCTTATTGTCAATTATTACAGCAGTTGGAACGGTCATTTTGCCGGTTTTTATTTCTCTATTATCTATTATTTCTATACTGAATTCTTTAGCAGGAATAGTAATTTGTTTTTGCCTAATATTTATTTTTATTGAATATTCATCAGTTACATTTTCTAAAACATCAGCTAGATGATTTCTTAAATACTTTTTTATATCATCTGAATTGATCTGTCTAGACCTTCTTCTTACAATCACCTGATTAGGTATATTTAAAGTATACTGGTTTGATTTATATCCAAGTTTTTTTATTAAAAGTTTAATTAGTTCTTTATTAACATACTTTTTATATCCCGGCAGTGGTGACTTACCAAGGTCAAGCTCTTGTATCTTTTTTAAATCATTTTGTTTTATGTTTTTAAATTCAGCAATATCTTTTAATAATATATTACTGTCTTTTACATATACTTCTTTATTTACATTGATTTCAAAAGCATTTATACTAAAAGATAGAGAAAGTATCATTATTATTAATATTAATAACATATTTTTTAGTCTAACCAACTTGATCATACCCCTATCTAGAACTTTATCTTCTTAACTGATTAGCAGTCTGTAACATTTCATCGGCGGCCTGAATTGCTTTTGAATTTACATCATAGGCACGCTGTGCAGAGATCATATCAACCATCTCTTCCACTACTTTAACATTTGACATTTCAATAAATCCCTGGCTGATTGCACCAAACCCCTGTTCTCCCGGAACACCTGTTTGTGGGTCCCCTGAAGCAACGGTTTGTGTAAACAGATTACGTCCTTCACTGTTTAATCCTGCTGGATTAGCAAATCTATATAGTTGAATATTACCGATTTGTTCAGTAGTATCACCTGTTTTTATATTAACAGTTCCATCAGAGGTAATTGAAATATCGGTTGCATCTTCTGGAATTACTATCTCAGGTTGTAGTGGATAACCATCTTCAGTTACCACTCTACCTGTACTATCCCTTTTAAATGACCCGTTTTTTGTATATGATACAGTTCCATCAGGTTTCATAACCTGAAAGAAACCGTCACCTTCAATTAATAAATCCAAAGGGTTTTCAGTACTTCTAACATTACCAGAAGTAAATATCTTTTGAGTTGCTGATACCTTTGATCCATGTCCAATTTCAATTCCAACCGGTACCTGTGCCCCCTGGGCGTTTGGAGTACCCGGTTGTCTTACAGTTCTATACATTAAATCAGCAAAGTTAACTCTACCTTTTTTAAAACCACCTGTATTTACATTTGCCAAGTTATTGGAAGTAACATCAATACTTGTTTGCTGGGAATTCATACCTGTTGCAGCAGTCCATAGTGCACCTATCATTTTATAATTCCTCCTTGATATTTTTAATAACTACCTCTGTCAGTCAGTAGTTGTAATGCAGCTTCCAATCACTGGTCCAGCTGCACCTCTTTTATTGATTTAAGCTAGTACCCCTACATCGTTAACAGCCTTATCGAGTGTGTTATCGATGGTCTGGATAACTTTTTGATTTGACTCATAAGCTCTTGTAACTTCGATCATACTTGCCATTTCTTCAACAACATTTACATTTGAACCTTCAAGGTATCCCTGCATAATACTGCTCCCCTCTGGTTCAATTTCTTCAATATCTCCTTCAGTCTGATAGAGATTGTTTCCTATTTTTGTTAATTGGTCATAATTTTCAAAATCAACTAGATTTATCGTTTCACCCTCAAGTTCTCCTAAAAATATCTGTCCTTGATTATCAATTGATATTTCACGGCCGGGAACGATCTGGATGGGTTCATTATTTTGATTTAAAAGAAAGTTACCATGACTATCAACAACCTGATTCTCATTATTGAGATAAAAATTGCCATTTCTAGAGTATCTTATCCCTTCTGGAGTCTGTAAAGTAAAAAAACCACTACCTTGAACTGCCAAATCTAATTTGTTATTTGTATGCTGAATGTTGCCTTCTTTAAAATTGGTATAGCTTTCATCTACTTCAACTCCGGTACCTAAAGCACCTAATTCTTCTTTACCATTATTATCATGCCTTGAGATTAACATTTCACTAAAAGTCCTTTGGACGGTACCATCCTTTTTATATCCATCAGTATCTACATTTGCTAGATTATTTGATGTTACATCCATCCTTTTTAAATTAGTCTGCATCGCTGAAGCAGAAGTATAAAGACCTCTTATCACAATGTTTCACCTCCTTTTCTGTAATAAAGTTTTATTACCAGCCTTGTTTCTCTAATTCCTAATTTTAAACTTCTCGCTATTTTCTTTACACTTTTATCTTTTCTGTATTTTCTTAAAACAGCCCAGTGTTTTCTATTAAGCTTGCTTATTCTTTTTTTCAACTTCTCTCTCTCTTCTTTTTCATCCAGGCGTTTTTTAACTAACTTCTCTGTTTTTCTTTTGGTTAATGAAGTTATTAAGTTTTCTTTATACTTTAACCTGGAATTACTGTTAAATATATTGATAGCTATTAAAACCACTATCCAGGCCATAAAATCACTCCATTTCTAAACCCTAACATCGATAACCGATCCTTTACCTTTATTTGTATCATCATCGTCATTATCTTTGTTTTTCTTTCCTTGTCTGTTTGAATTCCCTTTATTATCTTTATCGATAATCAAGTTTTCACTTTTTTCTTTTTTATGGACAGACTTTTTTTCTTTTTTCTGTTTTTCTTTCTGAATTTGTGAAAGTGTTTTTTGTTCATTAGAATTATGCACTTGTCTAATCTGCTCTATTTTTTCTACTTCCAAAGACATTGGTAATAAGGTGTTTGGGTTAATGGGATCTGACATGAAATCCCTCCTTTAAAGTCCAAATCTACACAATTCTCTTTCTTTAATCTTAAAGACAGTTCTCGTATGAGTTTCATCAACTTCTCGATAGTAATTACCAATTTGTATCTTTACTCCTGGATAAATTTTTCGTTTTGCAACTATCTTACCATCTACTGCATTAGCAATTTTTTCAGAAAGTTCTTTTACTATTTCTTGATTTGTATTTATTTTTTCTAATAAGTCTTTCCTTGTGTTAATTAATCTTTTTAACATTTGAGCTTTTTCTTTTAGTAAATTACCTCTTTGTTTTTTTATTTGTCCAAGTATTTTAATTGCTTTTTCTGTTTTTTCAAGGTTAGATTTCGATTCTGCAAGTTCTTCTTGTGCATTATGGTGTTTATCTCTTGTCTCAGGATCTAAACCGGCAGATACAATTGTCTTTGTCGCTAAACTGGAACCAATGATATTCGCATTTATTTCTTTGGTAGCCCTTACCTCTCCCCCAACAATTAATCCTTTGTGACCTGTGAGTGATATTTCGCCTGCAGCATGTATTTTACTATGCATTATAGCATCTTTTACATAAACATCTCCCTTACAAAATACTATACCATTTTGAATAGACTTTGTTTTAAGATCACCATCACACTCTATTTTACCTTTGTTTTTTCCTATAAAATTCTTATTTATTATTATATCCCCATCACTTTTAAGATGAGCTGCTTCAACATTACCTCTAACATGTATTTCTCCTTTAGCCTTAACCTCAAAACCTTCAGTTACATTTCCTTCTATAAAAACATTCCCTATAAAATTAATATTACCGGTGTTAAAATCGACATCACCTTTAACTTTATATACTTTTTGAACATTAACTTTATCATTATTATATGAAACATGGCCTACAGCAGTTGATACTAAAACATTGTCCTCATTTATCTTTGTATTTTTTCCTTTTGGTAAGGGTGGATCCTTTGGCTCATTTGGTCTAATTTCAGCACCTGCAATATTTTTACCAGTTTCACCAGGAACTGCCTCTTTTTTAGATACAAGTTTTTCTCCTTCTTTTACATTGTTTACAATATCTAAGTCATGAAAGTCCATACTTCCATCTTCTCGAAATGTTCCAACATTTTTACTTTTACAATCTACATGAAAGATTAATTCTCCATCAGTTCCCGGTTTTGGGTCTTTTCCTTCTGCAATAAGAAGGTCTTCTATTACTTCACTGCTGTTTATGATCTCATTAATACTCTCTTTTTTTATCCCATAGACTACATTTTCTTCTTTTAACTTTTTTATTAATTTTTGGGCATCATAATCAGTTCCACAACCTTGAGAAGGAATATAGTCAACATAAGCCTTCATTTTATCATCTGATTTTTTAATATGTAGTTCAGCATCAATTCTTTCTACATAATCACTAAGATCAAATTCAACTACCTTGCTAAGATCTATCTTTAAGACCTTATTTAACTCTAATACATCTTTTAATAAGCTAATGTTTAATTTCTTGTGTTTTTGAACACTTACTTTATACTTATTTATACTTTGAAGCATTGAAAATACATTTTTTTCTTCTTCAACTACTAAATCATTTACTGTTAAATCCTTATGATTAGATAATTGTTTTAAAGCTTTTTGAGCTGCTTCTTCTTTGTTTGAGGCCTTGATAACTAAAGATTCCAAATATAAGTCACCCTTCCCTGATTATTTAAAATCCTGCTTATTTCTTGATAAGTATCCTCTCAGTCTGTATACTGATTTTTTATGGATTTGAGATATTCTAGCAGGTGATAAGTCCATTATTTCTGCTATTTCTTTTTGGGTTAACTCTTCATAATAGATCAGTGAAACCACTAACTTTTGTCTTTCATTTAAATTATCTATTGCATTTTTTAATACATTGGTAGCATGTTTTTTATCTAAAATTCTTTCTGGTTTGTCAGAATTACTGCTTGGTAGCCAATCAATTAATGATCTTCCGTTTAATTCTGAATAGATTGATACCCACTGGGATTCTTCTAACTTTTTTAATACTTTTTTAATTTCACTATTTGAAATATCAACTTTTTGGGTAATTTCATCAACTGTTGGTTTCCTGTTCAATTTTTTTTCTAATTCTTGACTTGCACTTTTTATTATTTTTGCCTTTTGTCTTATAGAATGGGGTAACCAGTCTAATTTGCGTAATTGATCAATAATTTCACCTTTAATTCTTTTTTGAGCATAACTATTAAACTTATAGCCGCGTTCTGGTTCAAACTTTTCAATTGCATCAATCAACCCGATTACTCCATAACTTTCTAAGTCTTCAAGCTCAATTCTATCTGGTAATTTATTTTTTACTCTTCCAGCCTGATATTTTACAAGGTCTAAGTATTCTAATATCAACTGATTACGGGCATCTTGATCATTTTTCTTTTTATAACGCTGCCATAGCTTCTTATTTGATAACATTAACTACCTACCTCATCCTAAATAAATTATTTTTCTTCATACTCTATAACAGGTGGCTCCATTTCATTAAACTCTTCTTCCCTTTTTTTATTTACATTGCTGTTGTTCTCATTACTAATCTCACTACTTTGATTATTTGTTGTACTTTGTTTTGAACTATTTTTATCATTAGTTTTATATTTTTCACTCACTTTACCCTTAGGTTGTTTACTATCTTGCTTATTATTACCTTTATTAACTATCTGTTCTATATTATCATCTCTAAAAAATTCTAATACAAAACTTAATACTAATGTAAATATAAAAGCTGAAATAGAAATTTTTAGACCTGATCTAAAAACAACCGGTAAAGGGTTAAATTGAAATAGATTGATAAGTATAGTAATAAGATAAAATATGAGTGCTATAAAAAGAGATCCTATTAATTTTAACTTCATCTATATCAGGCCACGCCTTCTAAGTTTCCGCTGGTAGTTAAATAAATATGAAATTATTGTATCCCGATCTTTTCTATTGATATCAACAAACTCTATCCCCGCTGTTTTACTATGTCCGTCTTTATTGTACAATATTCTTACTATTTTACCCTCGACTAACTTATCTAAATCTTCAATATCTAATTTAAATAACAGTCTATCATTAACTTTAAGATCGTCTTTTAATACCATTAAAAGCCCTCCACCACTTAAATCTATAGCTGTAGTTTCCTTAAATACAGGCTGAGTTTCTTTATCAAGTTGTTCTTTTAATGATATGTACTGAATCTTTTTATTAACCAATACCCTAAAAAACCTTCTTCTCTGTATCCTCTCAATATTATCAGTTAGCTTAATACTTAACATTGGTAGAGGTTCTTTTTCTCTACCTGTAATTTCTGATGTAAGAGAGTAAAATGCAGTATCCCCTTCATAAAGTACATCCACTTTTATTCCCTTTCTTAAGGGAATAATTTCTTCTCTTTTGTAGATGGCCATAATAAATATCTCATCATCAACTATATCAGCCACTTTTGAATTATAGCTTCCCTCAAATTGACCCTCTTTGACTACTAGTTCGATATTTTGATTTATACTTAAAAGTTTGTCTGGATTGGTCATTTGATCTACCTCCCCGGGGATATCTGTCCTATTAGTTTATAAAAAAAGTTTTTGATACCTCTACCCGGTAAATCAAGTTCTTTACCCAAGAGATTAGAAGCAATTTCTATAAATTTATCATTTACTTTTAGATTGGGATATAATTTAAATACCGGATGTTGTTTTTTAACAGATTTAGAGATATGTGTATCATTTGGTATTATACCTAACAACTCTATGTCTAAGTTTAGATATTTACGAGCTGTAGTTAAAAATCTATTTATAATACTATCTGCTTCTTTTTGGGAATCAACTCTATTGACTACTAAGTGTAATTTGCCCTGATAATCCTTCCCGCTGAGCAATTTAATTAAACTATAAGAATCCATTATTGATGTAGGTTCAGGAGTTAATACAATCAGAATTTCATCTGCTGCAGTAGCAAAGTTAATTACAGTCTGACTTGCTCCTGCTCCAGTATCTAATAGAATTACATCATATTCATCCTCAATTTCAGTTACCCCGTGAAGAAGCTTTTTTATATTTTTATTACTAATGTTTATAATATCATCTATTCCAGAAATCCCGGAAAGAACATTTAATCCATAAGGTCCTGTTTCAACAGCTTCTTTTAAAGTACACTGTCCATTTAAAACATGGTTTAAATCATACTGGGATTTAAGTCCTAATAAAACATCTATATTAGCCATTCCTATATCACTATCAATTAAAAATACATCATTTTCTAATTCACGAATTGCTAATGCAAGATTAACAGTTAAGGTCGATTTGCCTACACCACCTTTACCACTTGCTACAGCAATAATTCTGCTTTTCTTTTTAGTCCTGTCATAATTTTTCTTATTAAAATCCTTTATGTCATTGTCTGCCATAAATTCTTTGAGCTTGGAAGCTTGGTTATTCATCGAAATCACCCATTAAGTAGTTATATAGTATTTCAGGATCTGCTTTATCAATATCTTCAGGAACATCCTGACCGAATGTTATATATGAAAATGGAATATCATATTCCTGTTTTAAGTTAATAATATCTCCATATGATGAAGTTTCATCTAATTT
>JBNJDV010000065.1:0-9043 GCA_051745185.1 Bacillota bacterium | reverse complement strand
TATTTATTTTCCCATAAGTTTGTTAAAGGTAGTTATATTATAGTTTAAATCTTTTGCTTTTTTTATAATATACTCCAACCTTTCTGTACTAAATCCATCATTAGCCGTGTGAGCATAAAAAACCAAAAGCCCTTTTTTCTTTTTTGTTTCTAATAATAATGTATCTATATGAACTTTTCTTAACTGCTGTTTTTCAAAGGAAACACCTTTTATAGCATGAGTTAATAACGGTATTTCATTAATAAAACAATCAGGGAATTTTTCTCCAGCCCTTCTACCCCCACGAGCGAAAGAATAATGCTCTTTAACAGTATTTTGTGCAGAATTTGTAACACCATTATAAGGATAGACAAAGTTATTTACTTCTAATCCGATTTCTTTTAACTCTTTTTTTGAACTTATAATTTCTTCTTTTTTGGACTCTTGAGATAGAACGATATAACTATTCCCAACAGAATAATTATTTTTTGCTCGATCAGTAAGTTTAAAGTATCTTTCATTATCTTTTGTAATTAATCTTTCAAATTTAATTTCTTCACCATAATCTTCTTTGTAATTATAGATATAATAATCATAATTTCTTTCTATCAAGTAATTATTATTGACAAATATTTTATTATCTTCTTTTTTTAAATCTTTTATTAATGAATTATAGATTAGAGCTGTATGCCTTTTACCATGACTTGCTATTTCCCAGCCATTTTCTTCTAATTTTATTAAGTCTTCTTGATTTAAAACATTACTATTGCCTATAGTTTCTGAGTTGACTGCGGAAACTGCAGGAACATTATGTTTTTGATGAATTGGAAAAGCTTTAGTTATATCTTCTTTATGCCCGTCATCATACATGATTATGAGGGCAGGCAAGTACTCCTGTTCCGTTGTATAATCAATATCAATAAGAAATAATGCAATTATAATTATTAAAATAACTATAGATATTTTAAATTTCATTGATTACCTCCAAGAAAAATATAAAATAGACTTCATATATAAAAGTCACAATTATATTTAAAATTATTTTTAAGAAATTAGTATATAAGATTACTCCTTTATCCTATTAAAGTTATTTAAAACTGTTAAAGCTTCTACGGTTAAAACTCCCTTCCACTCTTGATAAGCCCGTCGAAGTCCATCTTTATAAAAACTATTCCCCCAGGGAGGATCGATTATTGTATTTTCTTTGATTGTTTTTATATAATAATCTAAATTAGTTTGAATCTTTTTTTCCTCTATTCCAAATTTAAAATTATCAGGACTGTCTATAAAGTGAAGTGGAAGAGGAACATAGTCCTCCCATTTACTTACATCATATTCAATTACTTGTGATACCGCATTAGAAAGATCTTCTTTCATTCTAATTTGATACTTTTTAGGTAAAGCATTGTACAGTTTTATAAAACAAAAAACTTCGTTTTCTGATTTAAACTCACTTTTATCATTAATATAGTTAACTGCATATTCAATTAGGTTATTTATATCTAATTTATCAGTATACTTTCTGTATTTATACAAATAAGCTAATAATTCAGCTGTTGGATTACCCCAATTCTTATCTATCACTGTCATATTTTCTTCTTCATCATAATGCCACCAGGGTGTATGAGGGTAATCATTAACCACTTTTGGTACTGCATACCATCCTTTTCTATCTTCATCATATGTACTTTCCAAATATTTAACCGCTTTTTTTATCATTTCACTTACTTGATCTGTTTTTTCTAATTTGCTTAGTATTCTCAATCCAATTGAGGTTGCCATTGGTGAAGAATCAGGTAATCTAAAATCAGATTCTAAACCCTG
Organism: Bacillota bacterium; assembly: GCA_051745185.1. GTDB lineage: Bacteria > Bacillota > Halanaerobiia > Halanaerobiales > M55B127 > M55B127. The sequence continues at coordinate 7,240 of JBNJDV010000065.1, read as the reverse complement.
ACCAAATCCCCCATCTTTATTTTGATAAAGTTTTAATGCAAAAAGTACATCTTTTGTGTTTGCATCATTAAGATGATAATCAAATATTTTTTTCTCTAATAACCGACAGTTATCAGTTAAATACTGTTCAACTAAAGTAACATGTTTTTGTTCTAACTTTTTCATTAAATAGCACCTACTTTTATTTGTTATTTTTTAAAAACTTATTTTATAATATTAATTTCTATCATTTCTAAAATAATATTTTAAAGATTCATTAGTTCATTTTTAATATCTTGTGGTGTTTTTTCAAGAGCATATCTGAAGATAATTCTATTTAAATTATCCACATTATTTTTTAGGTAATCATATGTTTTATCTGGATAGCTTAAATAAGTATATTTTAATAGCCAGCCAACTCCCTTTTGTACACGGTAATGTTGATCATCTTTTAATTTGTTTACTATTTTTATCACTTTTTGAAAGGAGTAATTTACTTTAAAACTTCTTGTGGATTCTAATAGGCTTACTGGAGCTGCCCTTCTGACATATGGTTTTTTAGAATCAGACCATTTGATTACATTTTTATAATACTCTGGATATATTTCTAACATTGGGTTAAGAACCCTATAACAATATACATCACAAGAACCCCAGGTGCTTATATAATTATATAACCATTTTTCATATATTTCCATATATTCTTTATTATATAATTTTTTCCGTTTAATCCACTGTGTTATTATCCAGAAAATATGCCAGTCATTATCTGTTACAAGTTCATCAAAAAAAGTTATTAAATCATAATCTTTTTGGGGTAAATGTTTATATAACTTACGCTGAATAATATTTCTTTTTTTAGAATTTAGTTCTCCATCAATTTTACTTGTTTCTTCTTCTATAAGTTTAAGTAATTCCTCTTTATTGATCAATATTTTTCTCCCATTCCTTTTTTAATATGTCCATATACATTACATCCCTATATTTTCCAATTCTGCTATCAAAACTCTGCTCTCTAATTATGCCTATCTCTTTAAAGCCGAGCTTTTTATATAAATTAATTGCATTTTTATTATCTATAAGTGTTGTTAGCTCAATTCTATTTAAGTTGAGGTGTTTAAACATAAAATCTAAAAAGTTATGTAAGGCGTCAAAACCATATCCTTTACCTCTATAATCAATCTCACCAATTTCAATACCAAACTCTGCACTTCTATTTCTTTTATCCCAATTACGATAGGAAATTTCTCCGAGCGGTTTTTGATCCTCTTTTGTACAGATCAAAAACATCTTTTCTTCAGGAAACACTTCTTCATTTTCTATATCTTTTCTTAATTGATTTTTAAATGCTTCCTTGCTAAGTAAAAATCCATATTTGAATCCACAGTATAGGTTTCCCTTGTTATTATTACGCCATTTATGTAGATGTTTTTCATCTCCTAGTTCAAGTTGTCTAATTACTGTTTTTGCTCCTTCTATCAAATTGCTCATCTCCTTTTTCTTTATCAATATTTTGTATAAACTGATAAGTAGATTTATAAAGTTTTGTAATTCCGGGCTCTTCAATAGGAAAATGTCCAGCATTTTCTAATATCTTGATCTCTTTATCTATGTTAAACTTATCAAAAGTTAATTTACTTAAACTAAGATCAGTCCACCTATCATTCTCCGGATGTAATAATAAAACTGGACAACCGTTAAAAGTTTCTGGTTCTATATCAGGACAATATTCTAACATTGAAGTTATGAATCTAATAGGTACCTTTGCCCCAGAAGATTTTTTGTCTTTTAGTAAAATATTTAATAAATCATTGTTGTTTACAATTTTATTCATATTGGATACCAACTTCATCGGTATATTGATATTATCATTTATTCTAGATATTAGTTTTAAAACTGGTAAACCCACCCTTGATAGTATCTTGTTTGCTGCTGATTCATCTCTTACTATTTGAATTCTTTGGTCTAATAAGTTTGTAAACACCATACCTGTAATATCTTCAATACAACCTGCATGATAAGCCAACATTCCACCAGCGCTAAGACCAACCAAAATTATATCTTTATTATCTCTTTTTAATTCAAATCTAATTAGATCCTTTAACAGCTCAACCCAGGTACTATAATCAAAATTTATATTGCTTGTTTTGGTAAGACCGTAGCCTGGTAAATCAGGACAGATTACTTCTATCCCATTTTTATATAATGGCACAGCAATAAATGATAATAAGCGGCCATTGCCACCTACTCCATGTAATAATATAACTTTATGCTTTGAACTATTATTTTTATAATAATCAAGGTGAATATTGAAATTTTTCCAATGCCAGTACTTTTCTTCTGGATAAATATCATTATTCAATCTATGATATTCTGGTAAGTATTTTTGTACTCTTTTCCAGGTATCATAGTTTTTATAACTTTCCAAATTGTTTCCCCCAATATGTTAAGTTATTATTTGTAACTAGATAATCTTTTTCATACTGCGAAATTTATATATACCACCATTTGTTTTTTGGTCATATTTTTTAACTGTATTAAACCCAATTTTTTTATACAAATTAATAGCTCTTTTATTAAATTCAGCAACTGCACGTATTATATAGTCTTTATCATGTTTATATACTTTTAAGCCATAATTAATACCTTTTTAAACAAACCTTTCTCCTAAACCTTTACCTGTTAGTTCAGGTTTCAAACCAAAACCAATCCACATAATTTCTTTTTTAAAATAATAGGAATAAAAACCGACTAACTCATCATTATTATTCAACACTGCAAATGTGTTTTTCCATTTGTTTGGATATAAAAATTCTTCTAGATCTTCTTTATCTTCAGTCATATCATAAAAAGAGTATTTATCTTCATACTTCCAATTATAGGCTATCTCGTCAGCGTATTCTTTATTCATTTTTACAAAATTAAAGTTCATTTTAATCCTTCCAAAAATATTCAACTGCGTTTTTTAATTCTTCATTAAAATCAGAAGGATACTCGTGATTTAAATTGTTTATTATTTTTGAACTAAATGGTATTTCACCTTGTTCAAGTAATTCAATAAACTGTTTAGATAATTCGAAACAGTCTTTATCTTTATCACCTACTAATAGAAAAACTTTGATATTGTTTTTCTTTAGCCTGCTAATTATATTTCTTTTTTCTGCCATATCTGGAATCCAGGGTGCCATTAAAATCAATCCTCTGGGGTTAATATGATTATTACCTACCGCTTCTAATATTATTCTGGCACCTGCAGAAAAACCGCCTAGGATTATATCATTTTCACTTATCTGATATTTACTTATTATATAATCAAGATGATCTTTAATTTCAATTGTACCTTTCTTTATATCATCCCAAGAATAAGCCTCACTAAATTCAATCATAGAAGATTGGGGTAAAGCTAATAAATTGTTTTTGATAGGTATATTTTTCCAATACTTATATGTAATATCAATATTTTCCTGATTGCCGTGCAATACCATTAAGAGTCTTTTTTGTCCAGCTTTTATACTGTCTTCAGATTTGAAAATCTTCAATTTTGGTTTTGAATTGTTTTTAGCTTTGGTTTCTCTTTTTGAACAAATATCAACGATTTGTTTAAACTCTTTTCTTACTCTTAAAGGATCTAAATCCTCATCTTCTAATAAGTACTCTTTTGAATACCAATATCCTTTTTGTATTACAGCTTCTTTCATTATATCCATAGCGGTATCTATTAATCCAGCTTTACATGCCAATGTATATTTAAAGTTATATACTTGTGCCTGATTACCATTTACTTTGTTTTGATTATTATCAATATATTCATAACCTTTTTTGTACTCACCTTTAAAGTAATAATCTAAAGCTGTATTCAATAATTTATGGTAGTTAAGATCACTCATTTATCTACTCCTTTTTGTTTTAATGTTTCCTAATCACTTTATAAAAAAATTGATTATACCTTATGTAATATCCATACATTCGGTTCTATATATTCACCAACATCATTCTCAATGTTTATTTTTATAGGATTTAAGGCTCCTTTAACAATATATCTACCACTTTCAAAGAACTTTAGATTAGTCCATTTTTCCCATTCATTTATAGTTCCTTCAATTTTCATTGCTTTATGACATACTTTTATAATTTCACCACCAAATATAAGATGCACTCTTAGCCAGGGATCATAAGGAAGTCCATCTTCTCTTTTCCATGTAATATATTCATCCATATCAGTTAATGGGTAATTACTTTTCAAACTTGGGCGTATTGGTATTATAATATTATTTAAATTAAATTCCTCTGCTGTATCGACCATTTCTTTTAATAGCAATCTACTTACCCCTTTATTTTGATGGTCTTTAGCTACAGCAATTTGCAAACCACATAATGTATTTGGAGTAATATTTTTCTTTTTATCTTCTATACCTTTCTCAAGTGCCCAATCCCAACCTCTTTCTGGTAGTTTTTTAAATTCTTTATTCCAAAATAATGGTAGACAGTTACCAATCCCTATTATTTCTCCATTTGATTTCAGCGAGTATTGGTAATCAGGATAAAGAGAAAAAAGTTCGTTCCAATATTTGTTTGATATTGGGTCATGAAACATAAATTTAGGCCAAAGATCTTTTGTGATTTCATACTGTAGATCTTTATGACCTTTAATATTACTTATTTTTTTATACTTCATATTATTCATTCCTAATTTTTAATAAAATCAAATAATCTTTCTCTATACCACTCATTTTCTTCATTTAATATATCTGTTACTACTAGATGTTTATAATCTTTTACAACCCAAAGCTGAACATTCTCTTTCCCATTTTCTTTTAACTCATACGCTTGGTTTGCCGATATCTGTTCATCATTGCTTCCATGAATTAATAAGGTTGGAATAGTGATGTCTTTAATATTAAAAATTGGTGAATTTTTAGTTGGACTGGTGTTATATTTTACTGATAGTAGCATTCTAATACTTGGTTTAAAGGCTTGTACTATATACTCTGGTACTTCATCTTTTCTCATATAATCGAGAAATGTTCTTTCATAACTTGCAAAAGAACTAACACTAATAATTTTATCAATATCACTTCTTATGGAGGCTGTATTAATTGCTGTTGCTCCCCCCATAGAAAGTCCAAATAGAATTACTTCTTTATCTTTGTATTTAGGTTGGGTTTTAATCCAATCTAGTAGTGAATTAAGATCTCTTATTTCTGTATAACCAAATCCTATCTTATTTCCCTCACTTTTTCCATGTGCTCTCAAATCAATACAAAATGTTTCATATTTATTATCATAAAAAAACTTACCAAAGTCTAATAATGAAGACCCATCTTGACCATGCATACCATGAATAACTACAACTACACCTTCTGGATTATCTACTGTGAATCTCCAGGAATTAATCCTCAAATTATCCGAAGTTTTAGTTTCAACTTGGTCAATTAGATTTGAATAATCATTTATTAAGTCACTATCCTTAACCACCCTAGTATTGGCCTGTTGGTTTATAATTGAATTTGTAAAGTAGGTTATCCCTCCAAAACCTAACACTACTATGACGATTGTTATTATAATTAAATATTTAATAAATTTTTTCAATTCTTTTTTTCTCCTTTGTTCTTAGATTTTTCTAATATATCTTATTTTATATCATATCTAATAGTGCTTTTTTATATACATCTAGATCATTTTTACTGTATAAAACAAATCGAACTATTTCTAAATGTTCAAGATCTGAGATTTTATCTAAAACCGTTTTTAAAGCAATTTTTACTGCCTTATCAATTGGATATCCAAATGCTCCTGTAGAAATAGCGGGAAATGCTATTGATTTCACTTTATTTTCTTCAGCTAAATTTAGAGAATTAATATAGCAGTCTCTTAAAAGTTTGTCTTCCGGCTTATCAACACCATAAACGGGTCCTAGACAGTGTATTACATACTCGTTAGGTAATCGATGTCCTCCAGTTATTACTGCTTCTCCAGGCTCAATTGGTGCTAATGGGCGACATTCTTTCTCTAGGCCGGGTCCTGCTGCTCTATGAATTGCTCCAGCAACTCCTCCACCTATTCTCAATTGAGCATTAGCAGCATTTACAACCGCTTCTATGTCCTTTTGTTTTGATATATCACCTTTTGCAAGTTGAATTTCAATACCAGACACTTTTCTTTTAAGCATTATAAACCTCCCCTTTCTAATGTTTATTTGTTTTACTTATTATCATCAGAAAAGAATTTCGTTCCCAGAAATCCAACAGAAAGTCCAATTAATAATGCTATCATAATACTATAAAACCAACTATCAATATTTGATACAGCAAAACCAGCTAATCCTCCACTTACAGCAGTTATAATTAATAGTTTCTTATTTTTAATATGTATCACCCTCTTTATTTTTATTTTAGTATCTTTGTCTATTCTTATTTGATTATTAAAATCTTAAATTTTATATCTATTATTATATCAAGTAAAAATATTAATTTCATTATTTTTATTCAATAAAATGTTTAAACTTCCTTTACAATAATCAAATTATTAACAACTGATACATATAACCACTTATAACTGCTCCCAAAAATATATATGAAATATAGAAAATCATTGCTCTTTTTTTAATTATTGTTGATAGACCTGCAATAACAGCTACACCTGTTCCCTGGCCGGCAATTAAAAAAGCAAGTACTGCTCCTCCACCGGCTCCTAATTCCAATATTGTTTTTAATAATGGAAGTGAAGACATACCACTAACATATAAAGGTAATCCTATTAATGCTGATAATGGTATTGAATATATATTTTTGCTGCTGAAAAGACTTAAAATCCACTCTGTTGGAACAAACATTTCAACAAGTTGGCCAAAAGCAATAAAGATTAAGAAATAGAAAAGTACTTTTTTTATACCCGGGTTATAAAACTCATGAACAAAACTATTTATTTTATACTTATCTAATATATTTTTGCCCTTTGAATTATTAGTACTACATGATTTTTTGTAGCTTTTATTATCTTCTTCAAAAGATATTCTAAATTGCTTTTCAAAAAACATTGTCCTTTTAGATAAAATATTGGTTAACACTCCAGCTCCTATCCCCAAAATTATCGATGATATAAATACAGCTAATGCTAAGTTGAAACCCAAAAATTTACTTTGAAATATAAACTGAGATGGACTTGTTAAAGGTCATGATACCAAAAATGCCATAATCGGTGCCCAGGGCATTTTACCGAATTCAGCCGAGAAAGCCTCGTTCTTGTAAAAGGGCGGGGATGA
>JBNJDV010000064.1:0-9141 GCA_051745185.1 Bacillota bacterium | reverse complement strand
GGTGGAAGAGGTTTGAATATTCGAAGACTGTATGATGAAGTTCCCCCTGATGTAGATCCTTTAAGTGAAAAAAACAAATTATTTATCGGAGTTGGACCACTTACAGGAACATTATTTCCGGGAGCAGCAAGAGTAAATTTCACCGCAAAATCTCCTCAAACCAATATCTTAGGTGATTCAAATACTGGAGGATTTTTTGGCCCAGAATTAAAGTTCGCCGGTTTTGATCAAGTAATTATTGAGGGTAAAGCAAAAGATCTATCATATATTTACATAAAAGATGGAAAAGCTGAAATTAAGCCTGCCGGCCATCTTAAAGGAATGGATGTATTTGAAACCCAAGATAAAATTGTTGAAGAGCTGCAGGATAAACGTATACAGGTTGCCAGTATCGGACCAGCTGCTGAAAACGGAGTTAAATATTCCGGTATCTTTTGTAATCAAGTTCGAGCTGCTGCCAGAACTGGAATGGGCTTAGTATTAGCTTCCAAAAACATTAAAGCAATAGCAGTAAGAGGAACTCAAGAACTTAAAGCTTTTAAACCAGAGGAGTTTAAAAAACTCATCGATAAAATGGATCAAGAAATACGAAATCATTCCGAATATGATATTAGAATTCGTTTAGGCACAACTAAATTAGTTTCATCTTTAAATAAGTTAGGGTGTTTGGCTACAAGACATTTTCAAACCGGTTATTTTGAAAATGCTGATAAAGTAAGTGGTGAATTTTTAGAGAAAAACTATAAGAAAAAAGAAAAAGGGTGTTTTAGCTGTACAATTCCCTGCAGCAGATTTTTCGAAATTGATAAAGGAAAACATAAGGGGCTAAAAAGTGAAGGCCCAGAATTTGAAGGATTAGCCGGATTTTCATCCCGGGTAGGTGTCTCTAACATTGAAGATGCTCTTAAGGCTATTGATCTTTGTAATCGTTATGGTATGGATGTAATATCAACCTCTGAATGTATTTCTTTTACCATGGAACTGTATGAAAAAAATATATTAAGTAGTAAGGATGTTGATGGTTTAAAACCAACCTGGGGTAATTCTAAGGCTGTTTTAACATTAATAGAAAAAATTAAAGACCGAGAAGGTTTTGGGGACATTTTAGCTGATGGTGTATTGGCTGCAGCTAAAAAAATTGGAAAAGGAAGTAAAAAGCTTGCAATGCATGTCAAAGGTTTAGAAATTTTTCAAGCTGATCCAAGAGGAATTAAAGGTTATGGTCTCGGTGTGGCAGTTGCTACTCGCGGTGGTGACCACTTAAGAAGTGAACCCTGGTTTGAATTTATGGAAGATGCTGAAGAAGGGAAAAGAAGATTTGGACATCCGGAAGCTGCATTTAGGCTTGAATATAAGGGGAAAGGAAAAGTGGTTAAATTTTATGAAGAAAGATGTGTCTTAGCTGATTGTTTAGAAGCCTGTAAAAACACACTAGTTAATATGGAAATAATATCATTTAAAGAAGCAGCACAATTACTTAATTATTTAACAAAATTTACTTTTAGTGAAGAAGAAATAAAAAGATCAACAGAAAGAATAATGAATATCGAACGCGCATATATTGTAAGAGAAGGGATTAGGCGAAAAGATGATATTTTACCAGACCGTTTTTTAAATGAACCTTTACCTGATGAATGTGGTGAATCAGCTGGGAGTGTTGTAGAACTGGAACCAATGCTTAATGAATATTATGAAGCTAGAAATTGGAATCTAGAAACCGGGATTCCTAAAGAAGAGAAACTAAGAGAATTGAACTTAGATGAAATAGCTGAAGAATTAAAGGATTTAAATTAATATTAAAGTTAACTTTGAGAGGAGCGAGTATTGATTATGTCAAATATAAAAAGTAATAAGAATTTAGAATTCTATGGTGGTAAATTTATGGTCTTTGTGCCTATTATATTAGCATTAATAGGTTTAGTATACATAGCAGTACAAAATGCTAATATACCAGAATACTGGGTAGTTTTTTTACTTCCCTTAATAATAATTATGCCTTTTGTAAAAGATAAAACAAAGTTTGCAAATATCATAATAGATGGATTCAGTTCAAGAGTCGCTATGATACTAATAGCTGCTGTTATGTTAGCAGGTATTTCAGGTGCTATTCTAAACGAAAGTGGTCTTGTCAAAACACTAGCTGCATATTTAGTTAATTTAAATTTAGTTGGAAGTAGATTTGTAGTTGCTACATTTATCCTAACAGGTATAGTTGCTCTTTCAACAGGAACATCTGTTGGTACTATATTTGTAGTAAGTCCTATACTATACCCTGTTGGTTACCTTGTAGGAGGTTCTCCAGCACTGTTAATTGGCGCTATTGTTTCTGGAGGTGCTTTTGGAGACAATCTATCACCAGTTTCTGATACAACTATAGCTTCTGCTACAACTCAGGGAATGGATATAGGAGGTGTAGTAAAGAGCCGATTAAAATACTCTATCCCTACTGCTGTAATAACAATACTTCTTTATGCTTTTATTGGCCGTGGCGGTAGTATGTCTGATCAAATAAGCGAATATGTTAGTAATCCACAACCAGAAAGCCTTCTATTCCTTTTGGTTCCAATTGTAATTATCTATCTTTGTGTAAAACAACATCATCTTATTGAAGCATTAAGTTATGGTATCATAACTGGTCTTTTAATCGGTCTAATCACTAATATAATTACATTTGATATGATAATAGATGTCCCTGAACCTTTTGGGGCAGGTGGTATAATACTTGATGGAATTCAAAGCTCAGTACCTACAATTATTCTTGTCTTAATTCTATTTGCTCAAATCAATTTATTAAAAGAAGGTGGGGGTATTGAAATAATTATTGAATTAATGTCTAAATTTGTCCGTGGAGTAAAAACAGCAGAACTATCTATAGTTACCTTATTAATCTCATTAAATATTGTAACCGGTCTTAATACAGCCGCTATAATAGGTACTGGAGAAATTGCAAAAGAGATGGGAACAAAGCATGATATAAATGGATATAGAATCGCAAACCTAATGGACTGTGCTGGTACCACATTTAACTATTTAATACCATATATGGTACCAGTTGTTGTCGGCTCAATGATGAGTTCAATGTATGCACCTTTTGAAGGAGCAGTAATTGTAAGTACAGTTGATGTAGTTACTCATCAATTTTATCCATGGGTTATGTTAGCTGTTTTAATTTTCTCAATCGTTACAGGTTACGGCAGAACATTTGCATTCTTTACTTCCACAGACTAACTTAAATTTAAAAAAATTATTATATCATTCCAATAAATTTAAATTTATATGCTGCTGGATAATTTAGTTATTATAAATCCAGCAGTCTTTTTTCCCCTAATATGAATTAATTTCTGTTATATCTTGTGATACTTCTAAAGTTCCCATATACTGATCATTTCTATCCTTTAAAGCATAGTAGTTAATCATAATATATTTACCTTTCATTTGAATTCTAAAATGTTCACTATCCTTTATTCCCTCTTTAAAATCATTTAAAATCTTTTCGACAATTTCGACACTTTCTGGTGGATGACAGTTTTGTACCTTCCTTCCTATTACTGATTTTGATCTGGGGAAGATTCTTTCTTCATGTCCTGATAAATATTTAACTCTATCATCACTACCAACATATGTGATCTCTACTGTAAATTATTTAATATTATTTTCAATTCAGATAGTTTGATTTCACTTCTAGACAATTTAATATTATTTTCGGATCTTTATTAACTGTAGTGATTAAATAATAATCTTGTTCACAAAATTGATCATATCTATCATCCCAAATTGACTCTTTTATTTTATACTATAATGCTATATAATTTTAGGTGAAGATACAAAAAGAGGTGAAAGCATGTCTGATTTATCTAAAGTACCCTATTTTTCTCATTTAGATGAAAAAGAATTAGATATAATAAATAAGATCACTCGAGTTAAAAAATATAAAAAAGATGAGATAATATTTTTTGAAGGAGAAAAAGGAGACTATATCTATATAATCAAAAAAGGTAAAGTAAAAATGCTTAAAATGAACCAAAATGGAGATGAACAAATTTTAAATATATTTAAAAAGGATGATATCCTTGCAGAAGTAATACTATTTGATAAAGAAAACTATCCCGCAACTGCTATTGCCCTTTCGGAAGTTGAAATATTTACTATAAACAGCAGAGAACTTTCTAAAATATTTTTGGATCATCCACAGATTACTGTAAAAGTTATGAAAGTTATGAGTACCCGTTTGAGACGCGCTCAACAAAATATTAGAGATTTTGGATTAAAAGATAGTAAAAGTAGATTAGCAAGCCTACTTTATCACCTTGCTGAAAGACATGGTGATCAGAAAGATAATGAAATATCAATTTCATTATTTCTAACCCAAAAAGAACTGGCAAATATGATCGGCACAACTCGCGAAACTGTTTCAAGAACATTAAAAAGTATTGAAAAGCAGAATATAATAAGCACCTCACGCCAAAAGATAGTAGTTAATGATATGGAAAAATTAAAAAAGTTAATGAACTAATGTGATATAATTCATATTAATATCCAAAAATAGATAATATAATAAATGTAACAATAGATATTAGAGGTGTGAAAAATGAATAAAAAGGATAGAATTGCAGAAGAGTTTATAACCTTATTTAACAAAATAAGCTTTGAGCAAATAACCCTTGATTTACTAGAAAAAAATTTGGACTTTAAAGTTAATAAATATTTCAAAAATAAATATGAAATTCTAGACTATATACTTAGTGATAAACTAAAAGAAAAAATAGCTTTAATTAATAGTTTGAAAGAAAAAGATATAAACTTACAAAACAAACTAATTATGTTTTTTGACTATCATTTTAACTTTTTAAAAGAATATCCCAATATAAGTGATTTGTTAATTAAGACTTCTATGTTCGAAGACGATAAAAAGTCAGAAATTATTAAATCCTATCTAACTAACTTCAAAAAAACCTTCAGCGAACTTATAGAAAATGAAATTAAAAAGAATAAAGTAAGAGAAGTTGATCCCACTATCATTGCAAGTGCAATCTTACATGCTACTCATGGAGTCACTGTTAGGATAAAATATGATGATAATTATGATTATGGAAAGGCAAAAAAGGAACTCGTCAACTTTATTTATTTAGGATTAAATAACTAATAGATATTTTAGGCTTTCTAATATGTAATTAAATATAAAAAGTTTAGGAGGTCTTTAAAATGCATATAACTGACTATTTTTCTAACTTTTTTCTCTATAAGTACCTACCAACTTTGATAATGACAATCTATATAATTATCATAGTTGGTCTTTTTGTTTTCTTAACCACTACCCATATTCAAGCATCACAAAATAATGAGTATATAAAATATCCCAAAGTAAAGTTTGCCGTTATAACTGATCCTCATGTTTTTGATGTTACCGGCAATGTTAAAAACCCTCTATATCTAAAATACGGTGTTCAAGATAGAAAACTATTGGGTTTAAGTACCGAAATATTAGAAACAGCTGTTCAACAAATTGTAACAGAGACCAATGTAGATTTTGTAATATTGTCAGGGGATTTAACTGACTCAGGAGATATAATAAGTCATAAAGCTGTAGCTAATATATTAAAAAAATTTACAGATAATAATATAAAAGTATATATAATACCTGGAAATCACGATGGTTTTAATACTATAGACTTTGAAATCACAACCATTCCTCGTGAAATAATTACCCCATTAGAATTTACAAAATTATATGAAAACTTTGGTTATAAAACTGCTATCTATAAAGATGAGCACTCATTAAGTTATGTGGCAGAACCTGTAGAAGGACTATGGTTTTTTATGATTGACAGCTGTATTTATAACGATGAAAACAACTACCATGTATGTAATGGCAGGATCAGGGAATCTACTATAAAATGGATAGAGCAATTATTAATGAAAGCAAATGAAGAAAATATAGCTGTTATCGGCTCACTTCATCACAGCTTGTTGGAACATTATAAAGGACAGCAAAAATTTTTCTCTAACTATATAGTTGATGACTTTGATGAATTATCATCGAATTTTGCAGCTCGAAATATGAAAATAGTATTTACCGGTCATCATCATGCCCTGGACATAGCAAAAAAAGAGTTTGGTAATAATTCCTTTATTTATGACATTGAAACTTCTTCCTTAATCGGTTTTCCTAATGCTTATCGAATAGTTGAAATAAATAAAAATAATGAAATGATAATACAAAGCAAATATATTAAAGAAATACCTTCTTTTGAAGGTGATTTTAACAATTATACAAAAGAATATGTAAGAGAGAGAGTAAAAAACGTTGCCAAGGAAAAACTGGACCGATATTATTTAAATACCAATAATCAAGACAAAATCTTAGATAAGGCTGCTGATGCAATGATGGCACACTACCAGGGTAATGAAACATCAACTCAAGATTTAGATATTGAAGGATTAAATATATGGTCTAAATTCATTTATAGATTTTATAAAAATTTATTAGAAGATCTTTACGAAGATCCACCTCCAAACGACTTGAATATAAAAATTGACTTAAATACCGGTGAGTGGATTAATATAGATTAATAACTTTTATTTCCTTATAAAAAAAGCCTTAGCCCTCAAGATAATAGGCTAAGGCTCTCATAATATCTCTTTTTGTCTTTCTATACTAGTATTTTTTCTAATTACTCTCCTGCCATCATTTTTTCTACATCTTCTTCTACTTCACCAATTGGTTTAATATCAAAGTTTTCTACTAATACTTTAACTACATTTTCTGATAAGAAAGCAGGAAGTGTTGGTCCTAAACGAATTCCTTTTACTCCTAATGAAAGAAGTGCAAGCAATACTGTTACAGCTTTTTGTTCATACCAAGCGATATCATAAGAAATTGGTAGGTCATTAATATCTTCAACACCCATTGCCTCTGCTAATTTTTGAGCAATAACCACTAATGAATATGAGTCATTACACTGGCCAGCATCTAATACTCTTGGAATTCCACCAATATCTCCTAAGTCAAGCTTATTATACCTAAATTTTGCACAACCAGCAGTTAATATTACTGCCTCTTCAGGAAGCTCTTTTGCAACATCAGTATAATATTCTCTAGTTTTATGTCTTCCATCACATCCAGCCATTACTACAAATCTTTGAATATCACCATTTTCTACTGCTTCAATTACTTTATCAGCTACACCTAATACTGCCTCATGAGCAAAACCACCTGGGATTGAACCGGTTTCTAACTGCTCAGGTGCTTCACAATTTTTTGCATGTTCAATTATTTCAGAAAAGTCTTTTTGTTTTCCTTCTGGACGACCTTCAATATGTGATACTCCTGAAAAACCTGCTGAACCAGTTGTATATACTCTATCTTTGTAAGAGTCTTTAGGTGGTACAAGACAGTTAGTAGTTAATAATACTGGACCGTTAAATTTATCAAATTCTTCTTTTTGTAACCACCAGGAGTTCCCATAGTTACCTACAAAATTATCATATTCTTTAAATGCAGGATATGAGTTAGCTGGTAGCATTTCTCCATGAGTATAAATATCTACACCTGAATCTTTAGTCTGCTCTAATAGTTCCTCTAAATCTTTTAAATCGTGACCACTAACTAAAATACCTGGTTTATCATTTACACCTATGTTTACTTCAGTTGGTTCTGGATGACCATAATTTTCTGTATTTGCTTTATCCAATAAAGCCATTGTTTTAACCGCATTATCTCCAGTTTCTAATACTAAACTTACATACTCTTCAACTGAAATACTATCATCTATAGTTGCTTTTAAAGCTTTTTGCATAAAGGCAAATAAGTCTAAATCACTTTCATCAAGTATATATGCATGATCAGCATAAGCTGCCATACCTTTAACACCATATGTTATTAATTCTCTTAATGATCTTACATCTTCATTTTTAGTACTTAATACACCAACTTCTTGACCTTTTGCATAGAATTCTTCTATACTATCACTGTACCAAGTTGCTGCTTCAGGTAAATTTTCATCATACTCTTTACCATTTTTTTCTTCATAAGCCTTAAAGAACTCTTCTTTTACATTTTCTCTAAGTTCTAAAGCTTCTTTTATCATTTCTTCAAATCTTGCTGCATCAAAGTTAGCATTTGTAATTGTTGTAAATAACTTTTTCATAATAAATGGTCCAGTTTCCTCATCAAAGTTTAGACCTACTTCTTTTGCTTCTTCCGCATAAAATGATACCCCTTTTAAGACATAAATCAATAAATCCTGTAAGTTTGCTACATCATCCGTTTTACCACAAACACCTTTGACTGTACATCCTTCATTTTTCGCTGCTTCCTGACATTGATAACAAAACATTGACATATAAGAAAGCCTCCTTTTAATTATTTTCATTTCAATATTACTACAACAATTATTATATTAATATATCACTTATACTTCTATGACCTATATCACACCTTAATTAATTATCATCATATTGATGATATGGACCAAGTTTAAGACAACTTTGATATGCATTTTTCTCTGCGTTTTTAGCGATGGTTTCTAAATCTTGATTACTATAAATGCCAGCTAGAAATGTACTAATTAATGTATCTCCTGCTCCTATACTATCAATAATATTATCATTTTGTGGTTTAGTATGCATTTTTATATTTCCATTAATAATCAAAAATCCCTTTTTTCCATAAGTTATAATTAATAATTTAATATTAAAACCCTTTAAAACTGAAATGGTTTCATCTGACAACTTTTCCCCATTAACAAAAAGTATATCAATGAATTTATAATATTGATCAAGTAAATCAAAGTCTAATTTAAAAGAAAAGTCAAAACTAATTAGCTTATTTTGCTTTTTTAATATAGGTAAATAATCTATTGTATTTGAATAGATATTAGTGTGGACAATATCATAATCTATAATCTCCTTAATATCTTGTCTGCTGAAATTATACTTTCCTTTTACACCTTGTTTTACTTTATATATTTTATAATCATTATTAATTCTTTTAATATATGAAACTGCTGTCTTTCCATTTAATACTTTAAGGTCGCTTAGGTCAAAATCATATTTTTTTAGATAATTTAAAATTTTTCTACCATTTTTATCATTACCGAATTCAGCCGAGAAAGCCTCGTTCTTGTAAAAGGGCGGGGATGA
>JBNJDV010000063.1:0-9342 GCA_051745185.1 Bacillota bacterium | reverse complement strand
GCAGTATCGGGAGCTACGGGAACCAGCGACGGCTTCAAGGAAGCCTTGACTAACGCCTTAAATCAATAAAGGAAGGTGGTATTAATATGCCTAAATATAAAAATATATTTGAGCAAGTTATAATGTTAGGTTTACTTCCTCTACTTGGAGGAAGCAGAAATATTCAAACTGCACTTATTGTTGCAGTAGTTTTCATTTTATCGTCACTTTTAGTGCGATTAGTGTCTAATTATATTAATAAAGATAAAATTGGTGATATATTTTGGGTCATACTTATAGCATTTGGAATTTCATTTAGTTACCTTTCTTATTTAATTACTGCTTACTTTTACCCTGTAATATTTCAAACATCAGGATTATATATACTATTGGTTGGAGTAACTCCTATAACATATTTTGGCTGCAAAGAAGAAGTGGATTTTCCACAGTTTTGGAAAAGAATAAATGTTTTCTTTATTACGATAATATTTGTTGGATTTATTAGGGAGTTAGTTGGCTTTGGCTCAATATTAGGAAAAGAAATTTATGAAGTAGGCTTTGCCCCTGTAAGCGCTTTTGGAAACACCGCTGGAGGATTTATAATACTCGGTGCAATTTGGATGTTATTTAGATGGCTACTGAGCCTTGGTAAAATTAATCAAGAACTATTTACTTTAGAGGGGGTAGAGAGTAATGAGTGAAACACTGGGAATATTTCTTGAAAATTTACTACCAGGCAATATTGTTCTGATGTCTTTTTTAGGAGTGTTATTATCATTAGTAGAAACAGATAAAGTTAGGAACTCTTTAGTAAAAGGAGTAAAATTCAGCCTGGCATTATTATTTGCTGTTATTGGTGGATGGGTTATAACTGCTGGGATGGGCCTTGAATTTGAATTCCTTGCTCTTTGGTTATTTGCTTTAATCTCTCTTTTAATAGTTGGCTTATTACAACATATGGATGAGTTAACCGGTGATTATTTTGGTTTACCAAAATTATTCCTATTTTTACCCACTTTAATTGGCTATCAATGGTTAATTAATCAAAGAGATTTATTATTTAGCGATATGATAATCCAGGCATTTGCTGGAGCAATTGGATTTTATCTTGTTTTTGTGTTGATTGCTACTTTCAAAGAACAAATTAAAATCTCAGAAGCTAATGAAATTTTTAAGTTATCCCCAACTGTATTAGTAGCTTTAGGTGTAATGGCTATGGCTGTTGCTGGATTTGGATTTTTATATTAATACGTTAAATTAGAAGGGGAAAATATGGATAGAATAATTTTATTATTTAAAAGAATATTTACTATCTTAGTTAATTATATCCAAAGAGTAAAAATTAGATGGGCATTTGTTCTAATTCTTTTCTGGATAGTATTAACCGGAAGCTTTCATTGGCAGCAGCTTCTGGTTGGTGTTATTTTATCTTTTGGTATAATATTATATTGGGGCCATTTTTTACTAAGTGAGATTCAGGGCTTTCTAATAACTAGACATAACATATTTAAAATTGGTTATTACTTTTATCGTTTTATTTTAGAGATGGTAGTAGCAAATATTGAAGTAGCAAAGATAGTTTTGTCACCCACATTACCAATTGAACCTACTTTTATTTGTTTTAAATTAAAGCCTCAAAAAAAGTTAAGTAGAGTATTGTATGCAAATACAATTACTTTGACTCCAGGAACAATTAGTGTTTATATGGTTAATGATGAGATTGTTGTTCATGCCTTAACCAGTGAGGCTGCTAAAGGGGTATCAGGTTGGTATTTAGAAGATAAAATGTGTGAAATTGAAGAAGGAGGTATGACTCGATATGAATGATCCAGTCTTGATTTTAGCTAGTATATTACTGGCAGTTTTAATTTTATTAACATTAATTCGTGGTATTATTGGGCCTACTTCCTTAGATCGAATAATTGTAATAAATGTAATAGGAACAAAAACAGTAGCAATTATGGTATTATATGCAATTATCTTTGGGGAATATTATTTTGTTGACATTGCTTTAGTTTATGCGTTAATTAGTTTTATAGCAAGCATTTCGGTTGCTAAATATTTAGAAACAGGAAAGATTTCATAATGATAAGATTGGTGATATTATAATGCTTATAATTCAAGTAATTGCATATTTTTCTATATTTGCTGGTGTATTTTTCTTTGCTGTGGGAACAATTGGATTATTGAGAATGCCAGATATATATTCAAGAATGCATGCAAGTACTAAAGCTGATACTTTAGGGATAAGTTTAGTCATACTAGGGATAATAATATTACAGGGATTTACGTTATTATCTTTGAAATTAATAATATTGGTTTTGTTTATATGGATAACCAATCCAACTGCAGCTCATGCTATAGCTTTAGCAGCTTTTGAAACTAAAGAAGTTTCTGATGGGTCAACTCCTTTTACCAGGGAGGAGGAGTCATATGATTAGTATTTTTCAATTAATTTTGATTTTAACATTAATTGTAGTTCTAGTTTCAGTGGCTAGAATGAGGGATTTGCTTAGCGCAGTTATTTTATTTGCAGTATATAACCTTATTATGTCTTTGCTTTGGCAGCAACTTCGTGCTCCAGATGTGGCTATTACTGAGGCAGCACTGGGCGCAGGAGTGACTACAGTACTTTTGGTTGCTGCAATTAGTAAGACCGGGAGGTTAGAAAAGTGAAACATTTTATTGCAATTTTATTACTAAGTGCATTAGGGATAAGTATGTTTTTTGTAGTTATGGAAATGCCTACATTTGGGAATCCTAATAATCCTGGAAACCTTCTTTCTCAAAATGAAATAGTAAATAAATCAATATCAGAAACAGGCTCTATTAATGTGGTATCAGCAATTATTACTGATTACAGGGCATTTGATACATTATTAGAGACCACAGTTTTATTTGCGGCGATAGCAGGGGTCTTTGCTACTTTAATTAATAATAACTCCCAAAATGGAGATGCTGATAATGAAGTTTAGAGATGATATAGTAAGTATTATTACCAGATTGATGCTGCCATTTATCACTATTTTTGGATTATATTTAATTGTTCATGTTCATTTATCGCCTGGAGGTGGATTTTCTGGAGGAACAGTAGTTGGGGCAGGTTTTGTTTTATTGTCATTAACATATGGTATATCTATGCAGGAGAGAAAATTTTCGCATAGAACCTCAACCTTAATAGAAAGTGGAGGTGCTCTAGCTTACATTTTATTTGGGTTAATTGGTTTGTTTTATGGGAATTCTTTTTTAACTAATTTACCCATTTTCCCTGTAGGAACACCAGGTCGATTATTTAGTGCCGGTTTTATTGCATTAATAAATTTGGCAATCGGTGTAAAAGTAGCAAGTACTATTATTGCACTTTTTGATAGTTTAGGTGGTGAAGAATTATAGTGGTAGCTTATTTATTGCATCCTAATTTATTTTATTTTGCTTCAATTGTTTTATTTCTTATTGGCTTTTATATATTATTGACTCATCCTAATTTGATAAAAAAAGTTATAGGACTAAATGTTATGGATAGTGCTATTTTCTTTTTCTTTGTGGCAGTAGGCTACGTAGCCGATGGTAGTTCTCCAATTCTGGCAGGAGGAGAAGAAGCTTTGACAGTAAACCCGGTTCCAAGCGGTTTAATGCTAACAGGTATTGTAGTTTCTGTTAGTATCACTGCCTTTGCATTAGCAATAATTATTAAAGTATACGAACAATATGGTACAATTAATGTAGAGGAGATTTATGTCGTGAGGAGTGAAAGGGAATGTTAGCTGTTCATCCAGGCATTATAATTATGATTTTGCTTTTAGTTTCTGCTTTTCTAAGCCCAGTTTTAGATCAGTTTAAATTTAAAAAATTTCCCCAGGTTGGGATAGCTTTATCTGGTGTAGTATTCATATTATCTTTAGTTATTATGAATAGAGTTAACACTAATGGAACTGAGTTTTATAAATTCGGTGATTGGTCTCCAATTAAAGGAATTGAATTTAAATTTGGAAGTTTAGAAGCTTTAATGATTCTTTTAATTTCAGGAATGTTTTTTTTAATATATGTATACAATCAAAATAAAATTAGAGATGAGATATCTTCTCAATTAAAAGGATGGTACTTTACTCTATCATTTTTGCTTCAGGCATCATTAGTTGGAATGATTGCAACAAACGATATTTTTAATATGTTTATTTTCTTAGAAATTTCAGCTCTTACTACCGTTGGTATAATTTCAATTAATGAAAATAAAGACAGTGTGTTTGCGAGTATTAAATATTTATTTTTAACTGCGATAGGATCTTCTTCTGTATTATTCTCTGTTGGTTTGATTTATTTAATTAGTGGATATTTAAATATGGATTTAGCTGGTTCAGGTATATTAGAAATGTCAGAAGCTTATCCTAGTGCAATTAATATGGCGATGTTGTTTATGTTTTTCGGTTTAACCATGAAAGCTGGTTTGTTTCCCTTACATATTTGGTTGCCGGATGCATATTATTCTGCTCCAACAATTTCGACTGCAATTATGGCTGGTTTAGTTGGTAAGGCTTATATTGTAGTTTTTATTAAGGTCTTTTATCAAGTTTTTAATTTTAATTTTTTTCATGCTACTAATTTAGCTGATATAACAGCGGTTTTAGCGGCGTTAGCAATTATAATAGGTTCCTTATTTGCTATTGGTCAAACTAAGATTAAAAGAATGCTTGCTTATTCTAGTGTGGCTCAAATAGGATATATTTTTCTTGGTTTAGCACTTTCTACTGAAAGCAGTATTACCGGAGGAATATTGCACATAATAAACCATTCAGTCAACAAAACCCTTTTATTTTTGTGTGTTGGTGTTATAATTGTATATACAGAAGCAGAGGATATTCTTGATTTTGTTGGTTTAGGAAGAAAGTTTCCCTTAACTATGCTCATGTTTTCCTTGGCTTCTTTAGCAATGGTAGGGATACCTCCTTTAAACGGCTTTATGAGTAAATGGACTATTGCAATTGGGACCCTGGAATCTGGGAGACCGATATACTTAGTTGTTATTTTAGTAAGTTCTTTATTAAATGGAGTTTATTATTTCCCAATAATAATTCAATCATTTTTTAGTGGGGACGCTAAAGAAGGATATAGTTTGGAGTTTGGCAGGATCAGTTTAAAAATATTATTTCCTTTGATTATCTTAGGAATTTTAATTTTTTGGATAGGTATTTTCCCCAATGTTTTAATTGATTATATCAAAAACATGGTTTCGTTCTTAATAAGATAGATAATGCTTGTTTAAGACATTAAGTAATAGTAAAAGGAGAAGATATGGATGAGTAGTTTCTTAATTTTAACACCGGTTTTATTTCCTATACTGGGAGTCTTGGTTCTTTTAGCTATTAAATTTACTTCTGGAATAAAAAGGGAATTGAAAGACAAATTATATGATTATTCGATCTTTTTATTTACATTGTTTTCATTCATTTCAATGCTCGGGTTTTATCCTGCTATTATTAGAGCGGGAGAAAAAATTACATTAGAGTTTCCAAATATATTATTAGTTGGCATCACATTCCAACTTGATGCTTTATCATATTACTTAATTTTAATAATCTCGTTTATTTGGACCTTAATTGTAATGTATTCCCTCGATTATATGAAAGAAGAGAGAAGTAAAATGAGATTTCATCTATTTGTACTCCTTAATTTTGCTGCTTGTATTGCCTTCTTTCTCGCTGGAGATCTTCTAACAATGTTTTTGTTTTTTGAAGCACTTACCGTTCTTTCTTATGTTTTAGTAGCTCACGCTGAAACTCAACAAGCAATTAAAGCTGCAAACAGATATATATTTTTGAGTTTAATTGGTGGCCTGGGTATTTTGTTTGCTATTTTTGTTATCTATAATACTCATGGCAGTTTAGCTTTTGCTGATATACCCTATATTACTACGACTACGCCTTATTTAACAGCAGCTTTCTTTTTAAGTATTTTTAGTTTTGGAATTAAAGCAGGTATATTCCCCTTTCATATTTGGCTTCCCATTGCTCACCCTGCAGCTCCATCTCCAGCTAGTGCAATTTTGTCAGGGATTATGATAAAAACCGGAGCTTTTGGGATGATAAGAATTATGTATAACATGTATGACATTGAGATGATTCGTGATTTGAATTGGCATATTTATTTGATGATTATTGCTGGAATAACAATATTTCTTGGTTCTGCTGGGGCTATATTTGAATATGACATTAAACGTCGTTTGGCCTATTCTAGTATTAGTCAAATTGGCTATATAATGTTAGGTATGACATTTTTAAATTATAGTGGTGTTTTAGGTAATGTTTTTCATATGACAGCTCATGCAGCAATGAAAGCATGCTTATTTATGGCTGCCGGGGCAATAATGCATCAGACAGGGGAAAGAGACCTGCGTAGGATGTCAGGTATTGGTAAGATGATGCCATTTACAATGCTTTCATTTACAATTGCAGCTCTGGCTATGATTGGACTCCCTCCTTTAACAGGTTTTATTACAAAATGGGAACTTTCTATGGGAGCAATTCAGGCGGATCATGTTTTTTATGTGTTTTTATTATTATTAAGCAGTCTTATGAATTTAATATATTATTCACCCATAATAATAGCAGCATTTTTTAAAGAGAGGGATAACGACAGCATAACCACAGAAAGAAATGAAGTTTCCTGGAAGATGTTAACTCCAATAGTGGTTTTGGCTTTATCTACATTTGTTTTTGATATCGTACCTGCTAATATTCCTTTACAGCTAGCAGAAAAAGCTGCTAGTATTTTGATAAAATAATTCCTAAGGTATTGATGTATGATTTAAGGAGGAAGTTTAATGTTTAATAGTTTCGGGCCGTCTGTGTTATTATTGTTAACTACATTAACTCCATTTTTAGGAGTATTTTTAATATATTTTTATCGGAACAATGAAGATAAAAGAAGTAATTTTTTAATTATAATTACAAGTTTGGTCTTTCTTCAAGTAATTGCGTTGTCATATTTGAACTCAAATTTAGGAGTTATTAATTTAAGAATTGCTAACGTAATGGATAGAGGTTTGTATTTAGCAATAACTAGATTTGATGTTATTTTTGCCTTATTGATTTCTGGAGTTTGGATGCTGGCTACAATATATGCAAAAAAATACATGGCAGGAGAGACCTTTCAAAATCGGTTTTATGTGAGCTGGCTTATTACCTTAGGTGGTACATTAGGTACGGTTTTGAGTGGTGATTTATTTACTTTATTTATATTTTTTGAAATCATGTCTATCACTTCTTACATTTTAATTGTTCATAACCAGGATGAAGAAGCAATGTCTGCTGCAAAGGTGTATTTGTTCATGGCTGTTGTTGGTGGTCTAGCTATCTTGTTAGGATTATTTTTAGTTAATCATTATGCTGATACTTTAATATTTAGCGAAATAGCTCAAAATCTTGAACTAACTGGTAATATGGGGTATGTCATAGGGTTGGCATTTTTATTAGGGTTTGGAGTAAAAGCCGGTATGTTTCCGGTGCATATTTGGTTACCTAAAGCTCATCCAGTTGCCCCTACGCCGGCAAGTGCTTTGTTATCTGGAATCATGATTAAAACAGGTGTTTATGGTATTATAATTACTTTTCACTATGTTTTTTCTCCGACAATCTCTGCGCATCATTATTTGTTGGAGTTTTTTGGTCAGTTGATTGTTGTTTTAGGTACGATTACTATGTTACTCGGAGCCGTATTAGCTATTTTTCAAAGTAATATGAAAGCAATTTTAGCTTATAGTAGTGTTAGCCAGGTTGGCTTTATTTTAGTAGGTGTTGGTTCTGCTGCCTATTTGGGCTTGGCTGGAAGCATTGGTGTAGAATCAGCTTTATATCACATTATAAGTCACGCGTTATTTAAAAGTAGTTTGTTTATGATTGTGGGATATATATATCTTCAAACACACGATTTAAATATATATCATTATGGCGGCCTTTGGAAGAAGATGCCTATAACTATGGTAGCCTTTATAATTGGTATGTTTGGAATAATTGGTATGCCTGGTTTTAATGGCTTTGTGAGTAAAAATTTACTCCATGAAGCGTTACATGAAGCTTATTATTTTCATCATCTTTCGCTTTTGCATTATGCAGAAGTAATATTTACATTTACGAGTTCACTTACTGTTGTTTATTTTAGTAAGTTGTTTTATCATTTATTTTTAGGTAAAGAATCTGATTTGACTAAAAAAATTAAACCTGAAAAGTTTTCCATTAGTGGTATGCTTCCATTTAGTATTTTAGCAGTTTTGGTTTTTATAACTGGTCTTATTCCGGATCGCTTATACACATGGTTTATAAAACTTAACGAATCTGCCTTTACCTTTACTGAAGGTCCGGAAATTGCAGAAGTTAATATATTTACAAAGTATTTTATTCAATCTTCATTAAAAGCCATTTCTATAGGTTTAATAATTTTTATTTTCTTGAAATTTTTTAGTATTTATAAAATAAAAGTACCAGAATGGTTAAGTATTGAGTTTTTGATTTATAAACCAGCATATAATCTACTTTTTAGTTTAAGCAGCATCTTTTTGTGGCTATTTGATAAAAAAGTGAATCAACTTCAACTTCAAGCACCTGGTTTCCTTATGAAAATCAGTGAAGGGTTTTTAAAGGTTTTTGATGAAAGGGTCAACAAGACTCAAGAAAGAGCGCCTGCTTTTCTTATGAAAATTAGCGAGAGTTTTTTAAAAGTGTTTGATGAAAAAGTTAATAATACCCAGGAAGAAGCACCAAGAATATTAATCAAAGTTAGCGAGTGGATTTCGAATAAATTCGATACTGAAATAGAAGAAGTAAATATCGAGGAAAAACGGCCGGTAACAGAAGGAGAAGAGCTAGAAATGACTGATACTTCTCTAATATTTTTTCTGATAAAAAAAATATATCTGCAATTTGCTCGGTTGAATATAATCTTAGGCCCTAACAGACAACAAAGTTCAAAAGAGAGGTTGCATAAGGCAAAAAAACAGATTAATAATATTGATTCTTTTGAAGATTTGACCTGTTATCTGTATGGCGGTAGATATGAGGGAGTTTTTTGGGATATAAAAAATTTAGACTTTGATTTGTATATAGCGTTATTTATTTTATTATTATTGATATTCGTTTTATCTCCCGTCGTATAGTTTTATAAATCTGTTAAAATGTATATAATTTTGTTGGATTAATGCAAAGAGCATGATTGTTCTTTGCATTTTCAATATAGATATATTTGCTTAATTTAGTTGTTATTACAGCGTTTTTTTATAAGAATGGATTAAATAAAAAGGATTTAAGTAAAGTTTGTAGAATTTTATTAAGCAGAAAAGCAATTATGATAAATAATAAAAATTTTTTTATTGAT
>JBNJDV010000062.1:0-9541 GCA_051745185.1 Bacillota bacterium | reverse complement strand
GGGAGCAATGAAGTTAACTCGGGGTTTATATTCAACTCCTTCAATTATTTTGTTTAATAAAGGAAGCTCTTCTTGTCTGATGTATACTGGATGTTTAATCTCCTTAATTTTTACTTCTATTAATTCATTTTGTTCAATTAGCGATGAAATAGCTTTCACACGTTTTTTCTTATTAAAATCTTTTATACCTAGCCATGCACTACCTGATAAATCCCAAAGCATTCCTATAGATCCAATTCTTCTTTTTATATACCATTTATGGTAATCTTCTTGACTTTTGTTTGGATCTTCTTTACTAAGGATATTCTCTGATATATATTTATCTGTAAAATCATATACCTTTCTTGTACCAACTTTATGTTCTATTATCAACTCTCCCCATTGATACATACTTTCTAAAGCCGCTCTTGCTGCTCTGGTGGGAGCCCAGGACCAATCAACCTTTTTATCAAAGTCTAAGTCAATAGATGAAAGGGGACCTTTATTTTTGATCTCTTTCCTAACTTCAGGTATCACATTTTCGACTAACTCTTTTTTCTTTTGATATTTATTATATGCTTTAACCCTATTTCTTTTAAAGTACGGCCAGTCTTCAACTTGAAATATGGACATGTTTTTATCCCAGGCATCAATTAGTTTTCTATCTTTATATAATAGCTCTTTTAAATAGTTCTTTTTGTAGTTTTTAAATCTAGACTGTAATACTAGATGTGGGTTTCTTCCCACTTTATTTAATGGATCATATTGGATACAACCTACTTTATTAATATAATCTAAAATATTATTTTTTGATACAACTTCTTTTGACTTTAATAGTTCTTGATGTGTTAAAATGAACTGTCTTGCTTGCTTTTTTGATATTTTAAAAGTGCTAACTCTTGCCACCTCCAAATTTTACTTAAAATATTAAAATATATAAAAATCCAAATACTATTCCAACTATCCAAAGATATAAAGAAACAAATTTAAATGTTGTTGACCATGAACAGATATTTGCTAATTTTATATTTTTATCAGGATATTGATTTATTAGAACTATTATAATTGTGTTTTCAATTACATCAAATACTGCTCTTGAAAAGGCTAATATTATTAGTAAATTATTATAAATTGTATTTGGTAAGATTAAATTGCTGATAGCTACCATAATAATTAAAAAACATAGTATAAAAAAATAATCAACTGCTAAGTAGTTTTTGTATAATTTCATGCCCTTATTTCCTATACTATTAAAAGTATCATAAACAACCTTGCTATCATATCTAAATCTCATATCAAGCAACCGAAAATCTTTATCATACTTTTGTATACCAGGTATTCCATGATCGGTTCTATACATTAGATATAGAGAAAATAAAAACCCAAGAACTGCTAAAGATAAAATAATATTATTCATTATTACCTCCTCTTAAAACTCAATTGACATTCTTATCATGTCTTTACATTGAACATTATTTTCAAATATTGGTTTATCATAGTGTTTTAAGAAGTATCCTTTATCTATATCAGTAATTCTAAAACCCACTTTTTGATATAATGCTAGTTGATGTATACTAGAATTCCCTGTTCCAATTTCAATTCTTTTTATATTAAAATCCTTAACTCTATTTATAGCGTCTTTTAAAAGAAACTTACCAACACCTTTGTTTTGATGATTTTCTTTTACAGCTATATTCATAATTTCATAAGTGTCTGGTTTTGTTTTTAATAAAACATATACACCAATGACTTCTTTATTAAAATTCGCTGTAAAAACACATCCTCTAGCTATGTAATCATTGATTAGTTCTCTTGAAGGATCAGCTGTTAATAATAATTCAAATATCTCTTTATTAATATTATCTCTTTTTTCTATTTTAATTTCATCAATAAATTTATTCACTTCTATTGTCCTTTCTTATATTTAATCTTTGGAAAACTAAAATCACTGTTATCAATAACTAAGTCACTTTTTTTAATTGGATTATGTTCATTAATATATCTTTTTTGAAGTGGTATATATTTGTTTTTATATTTTTTTACTATACTTTCTCCATACAAAGGTATATCTCTTTTTTGAGCTCTTTTTATTACTTCATCAAATGGAATATCTAAAAATATTCTATAATCAAAATAATTATTAATTGGATTCCTGTATAAAAGTACTCCTTCTACTAATACAATCGACCCAATATTTATTGAAAACTCTTTTTTAACAGAAAAAGTATCGGTTTCTAGATCTAATAATTTAAATTTTTTATCTATTTTCTGATTATTAGAAATTGGTTCTAATAGTTCATTTTTTAATAAGTCTAGATTGAAGGCATTATTTATATATGCATCTATTTCATTTTTTCCTTTTCTTCTTGTTTCTTTTGGATTATGAAAATCATCTAAATTAATTAATTCAACCTGATAGCCTCTAGATTTTAAATATTTATGTAAAAGGTTTGTAAATATTGTTTTCCCTGATGTATCTACTCCATTAATTCCAACCAAAAAATTGTCCGAACCTAATTTCTTTTTCATACTTTCTTCAATATCCCAAAATAATTCTATTCTGTTTACATGTCCTAAAATATTTTTTGGAGATTTCACTTCAAAATAGTTTAAATCATAATTCTCTGAACTATAACCATAAGCAGCAAATATCTTTGCTATATCATTTTTT
Organism: Bacillota bacterium; assembly: GCA_051745185.1. GTDB lineage: Bacteria > Bacillota > Halanaerobiia > Halanaerobiales > M55B127 > M55B127. Next base: position 6,891 of record JBNJDV010000062.1, on the reverse strand, counting down.
TCTGCAGCTAAAAGATCTGAATATGCATCACCAATCAAAATAGCATTATCAGTTTCATATTCATCTAATAATCTCTTTACAATTACTCCTTTATCATTTATTCTTTTATTGCTAAAGACTTCATCAAAATAGTTTCTAATATTTTGAGATTCCAATACTAAATTTATATATTCTAGGCTTCCATTTGAACAAATTATCAATTTATAATTATTATTTTTTAAAATTTCTAACAAGTCTTTTATACCTGGATATAATTTGCCTTTTTTAGGTATTAGTTCTTTTTCATAGTTCAAAGCTAATTTTGATAATTCATTAATTTCTTTTTCTGTTCCTTCTTGATATAGATTTCTACATAACTGATCTGTCATTTCACCAAAATGTTTGCTGATTATATCTTTAGCTGGAATATCTAAGTTCATTTCAGAAAAAGCTTTTTGTACAGCAGCTATAGTGACATCTTTAGTAGTAAACAAAGTGCCATCTAAATCAAATATAATAAGTTTGTTTTTCAAATTTATCACCTAATTATTATTTTATTTTGAGTTGTTTTCATACCATTTTAATGCAAACTTTTCATGTTTTTTAATGAAGTCGTTTTTACCATCCATATATGATTCAATATCATTTGGATACTTTTGTGCCAGTTTTTCTTTTAAGTTTCCATATTTTTTTGCAATTTCTTTATGTTCTCTCAGATAGTCTCTAAAGGCTAAATGCCGATTAGCATGTTCACTATCTATTTCAAACACATGTACATGATGATAACGACCGTCCTTACCCTTTCTAAAGTATCTTCGCTTAGATATGCCATATTCACCCATTGGTTCATACCCTATCTTAATCATTTCATCATTATGTTTATCAACCTTTTTTATATCTTCAACTAAAGGCATGATATCTATTATTGGTTTAGCCTTTAGTCCTTTAACAGAAGTACTGCCAATATGATGAATTTCTAAAAGTTTATCTTTAAATATATCCCTAATTAAATTTGCTTCTTTTTCATACATCTTTGTCCAGTTTGGATCATATTTGTTTACAAGTACTCTCATAAAATCCTCCTTAAAAGTTCATTTTAAAAAACTTTAGTAAAAAGTGCTTGTTTAATTTTTTCTATTAAATTTTTAATCTCTTCAATCACTAATTCTGGTTGATCAATATGTATAAAATGACCGCTTTTTTCAGCTGTAATCATTCTATTATCCTTAGCTATGTTTTTAATTTCAACCTGTAAACTCTGTTCAATCTCTAGCATCTTTTGTTCAGGCCAATTTTCTCCATAACAGTTCGGTAAACCTCTACTAATTATTGTTAATGGAAAATCAAATTCTTTGTTATGCTTTTTAACTTCTTTGTATGTTTTTACTTTATCAATTTTTTCACCGTTTAATTTTGGATTGTTAAAGTAATTTGTCATTTTTTCTTTTAGTTCATTTTGTAATATTTTATTAAAATACTTCTCTTTATTTTCAGGAGAAGGATCAATCAAAAGCATACCGACAATTTGATTTGGATAAATACTAGCAAAAAGTCTAGAAATTAATGTACCAAAGGAATGGCTTACAAGTATATATGGTGGACCAACAGGTGCTTTTTTTAATAACATATTGAAATCAGAAACTAATTCTAATCCACTTCTTGTTTTTATATCCCCTTTGCTTTTGCCAAGTCCAGCTCTATCATAAGATAGAGTAGAAAAACACTTAGAAATCTCACTTTGTATGTTCTTAAATGTTTTACTGTTATCAGCTAATCCGGCTTCAAAGATAACTGTCGGAGAATGATGGTTATTATTATATTTACAGTATATTTTTTTATTATTTATATTAAAGTATCTTTCCTGAAAGTTAATTTTTATCATCATTTATCTCCTCATTGTAATCGAATATATTATTAGTCTTTTTATTAGATTATTTTTATTAATTATTTAGGTTGAATTCTATTAACAAGATTTTTTGAATCATATAATAGCCAGAATCCAATTATTATTTTAATTACTTCTCCAATTAATTGGGGTAAATAATTCGATATTGGTCGATTTGGATAGCTTAAATATTCAAAAATATTACGGAATAAATCAGGTACTGTAATAACAAGTAAAATTAAACCTACTACTGAAAAAGCTATTAAATGTAATTTCTTATATTCATCAAATTTTAAAGAAAGTTCATCTTCTTTATTTATTATACTATTTGAGATTAAATCAGCTTTAAACCATAATATTAGAGAAATGATCAGTTTAATTAATAGAGCAGTTATAGTACCGAAAATAATATAAATTCTAACTTTTGAACCTGAGTTGAATATCCAAAAGATCTGATTAAAGCTCTCATTGATAAAATCAATGAAAAAATAGATCGCCATTATTTTAATAGCTAACTTAGCAATCTCTTTCATTTAAAACAACTCCTTTTTAAAAATTAATCCTCATCATCTATTTTGTAAACCAGTATTCTATGAGCTCTTTTGGCTGTTTTAAATATATTAGCTAACTTAAATATTATTCTATTCATAAAATTTAATTTATCCAATAATTTGGTATCTGTAAAGAATAGTTCCTCTATAAATTTAAAGCTTATACTTATTTCTTCTAATTCTTTTGGATTATTAATTCCCCAATTAATTATAGCTTTTGTTTTTTTAATTGAAGGATGTTTATTTGCATTTCTTGCTGTTAATTTACTATAGGCATCAAAAATCAATGTAAAACTACCAAGCTTTTCTTTAAGATTAATCAACAGATCTTTTATTTCATCATATTTTAAGTACATAAATAAGCCTTCTGCAATTACTATACACCTATCTTTATCTTTTGGGATCTTATCTATCCAACTGTACTTTGTTACAGAAGAGCCAATCATATGATAGTTAGAAGTTTCTTCAAAGAATTTCTTCCTGATATCTATAACTTCTTTAAAGTCAAGATCATACCAATCAACATATTTATTTTTAATTCTATTATACCTACTGTCTAATCCACAACCTAAATGAAGAGCCAAAGTATTATTCTTATTACCTAAAAAGTTTTCAACAAAATCATCCATAATTTTAGCTCTAATAGCCATCATAATATTTGTTTTTGTTGGGATATTTAATGATTCAAAATCATATTCGATCTGTTTATATATCTTTAATGCACTTTCATCATAAATAATAGGGTTATCTTTTTTGCTCTCTAAAGCTTTTGCAACTAATGGAATGATTAGGGTCTCTTTTTCTTTACTTAATTTTACCTTTTCCATTTTCATCTCTCCAATCAAAGGTTGTTTGTCTAAATAATTTTAAAACAATTTAAATCGTTTTGTATCTCTTAAACAATAATTTCCATAATGATATTATTAATCTAATAAACTGTACTACAATAGCAATAAACCAAAGAATTGCTAAATCAGGGGTGTACATATAGATAGTTTGGAAACTAATATCTAAGTTCAATAAGTTTTGTAAAATAAAGATAATTCCTAATAAGAAGAATAATCCTAATAGTAGAGATTTTACCGATTCTTTTATCCATTCTTTTTTATTTTTATCTGCTTTTATTAATTTATTGATATCCCAAAAATCTTTAAGAGTAAGTATTAATAATATGGCTGCTGCTATTCTTAAAACTAATATATATGGAAAATGATTGAATCCATTTTGGTTTGTTATTACTTTAAATAAATTATCATTTATATCATTAAACATATAATTTTTATTCATTATATATATGTAACCACTATTTATTTCTGGAATAATGGTTAACTGACTGTTAAATCCAGGTAGACTTCCACTATGTTCGACTACTTTTTGACCCTCATTATTTTTAACATACCATCCCATTGCATAATTACTATCATCTGTAGTTGTTCTCATTCTTTTAATAGACTCTTTAGTCAAAAGATTTGGATTCCCTTCCATTAAAAACGATAAATATTTAACCATATCACCTAAGTTAGATAAAATATATCCGGAAGGAATATCATATTTAACTACATCTCTATCTTTATTTATTGAAAATCCAAAAAAGTTTGTATATCCGATAACATCTTGATCTATAATCTGTTGATAATCAGCAGTTGTACTATTCATCTTTAATGGCTTGAAGATATTTTCTTTCATATAGGATGAATATGATCTTCCACTTACTTCTTCAATTAATAACCCTAATATATTATAGTTATCATTGAAATAGTGAAATTCCTGCATATCATCAATTTTGTTTTCTTTACTAGATAATTGACTAACTCTCTCTTTTAAAGAACTATCATTTGGAGTATCTGGCAAAGTATTTGAGTTAATCAAACCGCTCCTATGGTTTAATAGTTTTAGTACAGTAATATCATCATCATTCAAATTATCAACTTTAAAGTATGGAATGTATTTTTGTATTGGATCATCTAATGAAACTAAACCCTTTTCTACAAGCTGCATTACTCCTAAAGCAGTCAATGATTTTGATAAAGAACCTATAAAAATTGGTGTTGATGACTTTAATTTCATATCTTGTTTTGCTCTACCTTTTGCTTTTTTATAGATTAGTTCATTATCTTTAATTATCCCAACAGATATGCCGGGTATGTTTGAACTCTCCATATGTTTTTCTAATAATCTATCTATTGGATTCTTATCTTGAGCATATGTAATAGTAAAACTTGTTGAGATTAATAATAGAACTGCTATTATAGTTATTTTTTTATACATTTTATCACTCTTTCAACTTTGATTATTTAATTAATTTAGCATTATTAATAAGACTTCAAATTATTAAGCATATTCATTTTATAATAATGAGTAATAATTTTCCACCTTAAAAAGTTGTTTTTAATTAAATAGTTAAATTATTCACTAATGCTATTAAAAAAATTAACCTTATTGATTCTAATTTTTTTAACAATCTACAACTAAGATCTCCAATTAAATATTATATTCATACCTAATATTAATCATTGTATATTATATCTATATCAGGTTTTTCCGTACAGTAGTAGTGGACCCAGATATAGAGGTGTTCAAAGATAGTTACTACTAAGGCTGCTTGAGATGCAAAAAACAATGATATTGACCAAAGTAAAAAGAAGGCGTATGTATACATGGCATTACTGCTGTACTTAAATGCACCTTTATCTACCATAGGCATCTTTCTATATGATACCCTGAAATGATCTCCACCTAGAGCTCTCATGATTCCAAAATACTTAAAAACTGACCAAAGAGTGTATACAGCTGGAATTAATAATACTATACCAATGATTATTAAAATTGGTCTTGAAACAGGAAGTGTGTTTTTTGTTGAATTGGCTAAGCCTACTATAAAAATTGGTCGTGTAATTAAGAGAGGAAGAAAAATGATTGCCCATATGTACTGATCATATTTTTTAAATATTTTAGTCAAAGTAGCCCAACCCAGTTGTAATCGAAATACTATCCAGACAATTACTTGATGTATTATTGTAAAACCAACTGCTAGCCAAAACCAACTTACATCTCTTATACCTAACCATGAACTTTGACCCATTACTGGACTAGAAAACTTCCATGAGAGATAGACTAATATTATCAGTGAGAGAAAGTGCCATAACTGTCTATGGAAAAAATATTTAATTGATTTTGCTTTTTTATATGTAAGTTCTTTTTCCAAAATAGTACCTCCAAAATACAGTTTTTTAAAAACCACATTCTTGGTCTATAATAAAAACTTTTATTCTATCCTTTTGGGTCTGTCCTTCAATTATCACTAAACTATTACATACTCTTTCTTTTGAATCACAGTCAGTACATTTATTTAACTCTACACAGGGTGGATTATATCCTGCTCTTTTTGCATTCAATGGTGCAGCAGTGTTTTTAGCCCTATCTATAGCTTGTTCTAATGATTCTTCTTTCTTGTTCTTACCTATTACTATTATTACATTTTTGGAACCATAAAGCATTGCTGCCACCCTATTCCCACTATGGTCTATATTAACTATGTGACCTTTAGTGGATACTGCATTAGTTCCAGTTAAAAACCATTTAGATAATAATGCGTTCTTTTTAAACCTTACTGTTTCTTTTTTATTTTTAGCCAAGGTTTTATCATAAACAATATTTCCTCTTTTAGTTAGTTCATTTGAAATATCCATTTGCTTTAATGTACCTGAGTTACCAAAACCAACAGTATTATCTTTTGGTATTTGTGCTAATATTTTTTCTTTTGCTTCATTTAAGTTTTTAAAGAAACATACTTCAATATTTCGTTTACCAAAGTTCTTTTTTATTTGTTCAAATTCATTAAGATCCAAGTAGTTCACCCCAATTATTTATATTATACTAATAAATCATATTTAAATAGAACTAATAAACTCATTAATATTATTAAATCTATTAATATCTACATCCTTTTCTATTATTATCTCTACTAACTTTTCTTCATGTTTTATTATGAGTTTTTTTAATTTTGTAAGATTAACTTTATTAATATTTCTTATTAAATCTGGAAAGTTATATTCTTTATAGTCATCACCAAATAAATATTTTATATCTTTTATAATCACATGAGCTGTAAAGTATGCCTTAAGATAGTCCTCACTTTCACAGGCATGTTTCAACTTATTATAGTTTGAGATAACTTCTTCATAAAAACCTTTTAAATCATCATTTGATATTTTTGTTCTAACATTAGAATTTAGTTCATCAATTTCATTATTTAAATCTAGTATTAATTCTTTTATATTTTCCCTTATTACTTTAATATCATTACTTTTAGTAATTAAATTTATTTTCTTCAAATAATTATCAGGAATATATTTGTAATCATTAATTTCATTTTCAATATTATATGGTCCTTTTATTAAATAAGTTGAATTTAGAAGAGCAGTAATATTAGTTATTAAATTTAAGAACTGATTACTTTTTGCATCAATTTCTTCA
>JBNJDV010000061.1:0-9858 GCA_051745185.1 Bacillota bacterium | reverse complement strand
GCCTGGTCCTGATACTTATATACTGCTTTTCTTGTATCTATACTTTGATTAAACTGATCTTCAACTGTTACCGGACAGTTTTCAATACATTCCGAACAACCTGTACATAAGTCAACATCTACATATCTGGGCTTTTGTTTTATTGTAGCTGTAAAGTTACCAACTTTTCCTTTCAGGTCTGTTAGTTCACTATATGTAAATGTAGTTACAAGTTCATGGTTATAGCAGTCACTGATCTTAGGAGCTAAAATACAGGTCGAACAGTCGTTAGTTGGAAATGTTTTATCCAACTGAGCCATTTTACCTCCTAAGGCTGGGTTTTTTTCGACTAAATAGACCGGTATACCCATTTCTGCTAGGTCTGTAGCAGCCTGAATTCCTGCTATACCACCACCTAAAACGAGTACCGGCTTAGCCATCTCGATCACCACCACTAACCATAGTCTCTATTTTATCATCAATATCTTTTTTGTTATCTAAATGATCTGCTACAATATCAAGTCTGTACTGATAAACAGCTTTATCTAATTTTTCTACCTTTTCCTTTAGAGATTCGGGATAATAACCGGACTCTATTGAGAGGTCTCTAAGAACTCTCATTATATCAGCAAACTTTACATTCTGCGGACAGTGTGCTACACAGCGCCTGCATTGAATACATTTCCACAGGTCATCATTATCCAAAACTTCTTCTTTATGTCCCAACAGGGATTTTTTGATCATCAACCTGGGATTAAAAGACTCATCTATTTCACTGATCGGACAGGTTGCTGTACAGCTGCCACAGCTGTAACACATCATTAAGTTTTCTCCACCCGGGCGATTAGATATTTCTACTTTAAAGTTATTATCCATCTATTCCACCTCCGGTCTTGGATAAAGAGAAGATTGTTTTATTACTTCTGGTGTGATTTCTTCCCAGGCAACCGGCATTAAGTGTACTCCTCTTACCCCTTCTATTTCTTTTACTCTTTGAATAGTTTCTACTGCCATTTTAACCCCTTCTTTTTCTTTATCTTCTGCCTGATCCATTCTCTTTATTATATGATCAGGTACATCCATACCTGCTACATACTTTTTCATCATCCTTAAAGCTTTAGGAGATCTTGTAGGTAAGATTCCTGCTAAAATGTATGCTTTTTCGTGAATTTTTCTTTTTCTCACTTCTTCCATCCAGTACTCAAACTTTTCTAAGTTATAGATAGCCTGAGTTTGAAAAAATTCCACCCCTGCATCTACTTTCTTCTGCATCTTTATCATCTGCATTTCAAAAGGATCCGCAAATGGATTTGCCGCACCACCGATAAACATCTTGGGCGGTACATCCATCTCTTTACCGTTAAGCAGTACTCCTTTATCTACCATATCTGAAACAGCTTTAATCAACTGTACAGAACCAAGTTCAAAGACATTTTTTGACCCCGGGTCTTTACCAAAGCTTTGATGGTCACCTGTTAAAAGTAGTACATTTCTAAGGCCGAGAGAACTGGCTCCCAGAATATCGCTTTGTAGACCAATTCTGTTTCTGTCACGTGCTGTAACCTGGATAATCATTTCCAGTCCTTCATCCATTGCAATCTTGGCTGCTGCAATAGATGACATTCTAACAATTGCGGTCTGGTTGTCAGTTACATTTACTCCGTCAACATAACCCTTTAAGTAGTTAGCTTTTTTTCTGATAAATTCCGGATCTGCTCCAATTGGAGGTCCCATTTCACTGCAGACAACAAAATGACCGGCATCTAACATATTTTTTACTTTAGAATATTTTTTAGTAGTCATTTTATTTCTCCTTTCAGTCCTCGTGATATTCTTCATTGATCAAAGTTCTGGGACCACCATCTCTGTAAACTTCCCAATCTTTTGGTTCTTTATATCCTAAAAGTTCTTCTACCTTACCAAGTTTTTCAGCCCTGTTATAGATTAACTCCCAGGCACAGTCAATATCTGGGTCAACCTCACATTCACCGTTCTGAGATCCACCACAGGGACCGTTAAGTAATTGTTTTGAACACCTGGCAATCGGACAGATTGCAAAATATTCGTCTAAAATACAGTCACCACAGCCTATACACCTTTCATCCCACTGGCCAACAGCAGTTGTTGCTCCATAAAAGCTTGTATTTAAGCCTGGATAGACAATTTTTTCAGGAAATCTCTCAACTATATGCTGTACTCCAATACCACAAGCTATAGATAATATAATATCATTTTCTTTGATCATCTCTTCAATATCATCTATAAATTCAAAGTCACACTGTCTTTTAATTGTTGTTGTATTGATCGTTACATCCTGGTCATGGTTTGCATAATATGTTCTTAAAATTGAAGCAAGTGATTTAACTTCCCTTTCTCCACCTGCCAAACTTACTGTCACACATGTTCCACATCCTACGATAAGTAGGCTGTTAAAGTCATCTCCTAAGATATCAATTATTTCTTTTATATTTTTTTGTTCTGCTACAATCATTTACTACCACCTTCTTTCCACGATGTGAGAAATTGATCTAAATCTTCTTCCATTCGTGGTGAAAGACGTTCAAATAATACTCTATCTTCTTTCATATCAAGGTCTTTTAATATACCCTTTATTTCAGCTGCTATTCTTTCTCCCCTCATATCACCGGTTAGATGTTTACAGGAGTCTTCAAAACAGCCTAAAATTAATAGTCTTGAATCCTTATTTCTCAAATAATCAAATATTTCATCCTTTTTAATACTGCTTGCACAGGGTATTTTTTCTATATTAAGTTCTTTAAAGTTATCTTTGTTCAATTTATTAAAAGCAGTATCAGCTGAATTTTCACACATAAGTACTTTTAATGATTCAGTTTCATTTTTTTCTTCTTCTTTTTTATCATATGAAATGGCATCTGCCGGACAGTGTGATATACAGGTATCACATCCGTAACAGGCCAGTTCATTGATATGCATAGCATCTAACTTGTCATCTTCTTCAACTGCTCCGTGTGGACAGACCCGATAACATGTATAACAGAGGATACATTTTTGATCATCTACTACCCTGTCAAAATCTGTCAGAGGTTCGATATCAAATAGATTTGACCTGATTTCATTTAAGGTATATTCAATTTGTAAATCTAAATCTGTATATGCATTTAAACCCCTTGTTCCAGCCAGTGCGTAGACTCCTCTTTTTCCTGTTAATGTTGGTTGAAGGTATATGTTTTCTCTCTGCATGTATTCATTATCATTCATTTCAATATTAAATATTCTAGCTAATTTTTTAATTTTTTGATCCGGTTTTAACTTAGGTGCAGTAATTATTTGTCCATCTATACTGTGTTTGACTTCACCGCGTTTATATTCTATATTCCCTTGTTCATTTAATTTAATATTATCCATTTCATACTGAAGAAAGATCACTCCTTTTTTTCTTAAACTTTCATAAAGTTGATCGTTTTCTTCAGTAAAACGCATTGAACGGTAAAGATAGTATGTTTCTACATCTTTATATTTTTCTTTTACAGATAATGCTTTTTTCAATCCTTCATTGTTTATTACTGCAGGAGAAACATCTTCATAGTCTTGAATAAATACTATATCTTTTTTTTGATCTAAATTATCAAGAGGATCAGAAAAATCTAATGTGTTTTCAATTGGATTTTCTCTTTTGGCTTTTAAGTTAATTACAATATACTTTGCATTTTCTTCTTTTGTATTATTATTTTCTTTTATTTTTAACTTAAAGTTACCAATCTCTCCTCTACACTGGATAAGAGAATTCGGTTTAATGCACAGGGACTTTAGTTTTGGTGATTTTATTTCATCACCGATAAATACTACATCATACATTAATTTATCCCCCTGTCTTTAATCGTTCATTATTTTATAGGCAACATTTTTACTGTCGCTTAAAGTTCCGGCAATATCTTTTGGTCCTTTGATTGTACCTGCAAGATAGATTTGAGTATCTTTTTCATCTTCAATCGGATACAAAAATCCATACTTGTCTAACTGTAGGTTAAACAGCCTAGACCAAACTTCATTAACCTCTTTAGCATGAATACCCTCAGAAAGAACTAAAAGATCTGTTTTTATATTATCTTTAACACCCTTGTTTTGGTCTTCATAAAAGATATTCACCTTATTATCATCACTTTTTACCTTAATCGGCTTACAGTTAATATATCCGATATCATTTTCATCAAGCTTTTTATAGCTTAACTCCTGCAGGTAGCCGCCTTCCTGTAAATCCATAAAAAAGATATTAATTTCAATTTCTGGATAGAAATGTTTTAAAACCCTTGCCATTCGATATGAGTAACCACAACATACTTTTGAACAGTAGCGTGCTTTTTCCTGGATACTTCTAGATCCATTACACTGAATAAATACTGCTGACTTAGGTTTGAAATCTAAATTAAGTTTATTATTTTCTTCTGTATGGTCCATTCTACCCTTAAAATGTTCTTCAAGTTCACTGGCCCAAACTATTTTTTTATTTTTATATACTTCCGGTGTACCTGTTTCAAGTTCTGAAAATTTAGTGTAACCGGTAGCTACAACTATATAGTCCAGCTCATCAATTGAGCTAAACACCCCTTCCCTCTCAATACCTAAGCTGTAGCTTCCGGGTTCACCCTTAAAATCATTAACTCTGGTCTGAAAAAGTATATCAATATTTTTTTCTTTCTTTACTTGGTTAAATATATCATCTACCAGACAGAGGTTGTCTTTTAAACAGGTTTCAACGGCTTTACAGCCGAATTCTTTAATATTGCCACCGATTGTATCAGAATTTTCTATAATAATGACATCATTGCCAGCTTCGGCCAGTTTGACTGCTGTTTGTGATCCTGCGATTCCACCTCCGATGATAGCTATCTTTTTCATTGTTTACTCTCTCCTTTAGATTAATCCATTTCACCTGCTCTACAGGCTTTTAGGTATCTTTGGCCATACTGATCTCTATTTAGAAGCACTTCTGCTGCTTTAACTAACTTCATCATATGTTCATCTAATGGGTCAATTATAGCTGAATCTAAGCCTCGATCCATTGCCATCATTAAAAAGGCCTGGTTTAGTAATGCTCTATTTGGTAGACCGAAAGAAATATTACTTAGACCACAGGTGATATGAGCATCTGTACCCCACTTTGTTATACCTGAAATGGTATCTAAAACCTGCATTCCAAAGTTACCGTCTACACTAATCGGTTTTATAATCGGATCAATAAATACATTATCTAGTGGAACTCCATCTCTGGATAGATCATTAACTAATTTATCAGCAATTTCTAATCTTTCTTCTGCTGTTTCAGGCATTCCCTCATCACTTAAACAAAGTGCAACTACTTTAGCATCATACTCTTGAATTAAAGGAAGTACCTTTTTGTATCTTTCTTTTTCAGCTGTTATTGAGTTTATCATCGGAATTCCATCATGGATCTTTGCAGCCTCTTCAATTGCTTTTTCATTTGGACTGTCTAAAGATAAGGGCACATCGGTTACTTCCTGTACAGTTTCTACAAGCCAGATTAGATGTTCTATTTCATCCCAGACAAAAGCACCTGAGTTAACATCAACATAAGAAGCACCTGCATCTACCTGTTGCAGTGCTATATCTTGAATATATTTAGCATCCCTTTCTTCTATCTTTTCCTTAATAATATCACGGGTTGAGTTAATTAATTCTCCAATTACAATCATATCAGTTTAGATTATCGAACTATAATTCGATAATCCTACACCTCCCTTTATTTTTTTTAAATCTACCATGGTTTTCCTACTGCTGTAACTTCAATTCTACTTTCAATAAAAAGTTTGTCTTCATCTTTAGTCTGCTTTCCTTCACCGTAAAAGTCACTGTACTTATCATGCTTTTTTACATGTGTTTCAATATTGCTTGCTCCTGAACTTTTTGCCTGACTAACCGCAATTTCTTTTCCAATTTCTTTGCCAAAGTCTTGAGCTTCTTTAAAGTCTTTGAAAAACTTACGTTCATTTGGGGTATGTACTAAAAATCCGCCCCCTTGACCTGGTTTAACTAATACTACAACTTTTTCGATTACTTTACCTCCAACCGTTCCTACTGCGTTTGCCACTTCTGCATACTCTGGTAAGATCAATTCGGTATTTAACCTTTCAGCAATTTGTGGAAAGTATGCTTCAACAGGTGCACCAACTGCTATTAAAGGAATGTTACACTTTAAGTTGAAAGTGATTTTTTCTTTTTTGTTATGATCATTTTTTGTTATCATCTTGGATAAGAAGTATTTACTGTCTCTGCTCTCTAAAGAAACTTCATTTCCTTCTTCATTGATTAATACTTCTGTTATTACAGAACCGATTTGATAGTAGATTTCTTTGAAGACTTGAGCTATGAATTCATCGACTTTACTGTCAAAACGGTCTGCCATTATCTTTATCCCCAGGTTTGCTGCATCTACATCCCACTGCTTATAGTTTCCTTTAATGTGTAATAAGTCGGTCGGTGTAAGTGAAGCTCTGTGAATTACTCCTACTTTTACAAGATGATCCCAGGGCAGGATATCTGCCGGTTTGTTAAGTTTTTTAGCTACATGGTACAAACTATGTGGCTTATCCTTTATTAACTTCAATATTTTTTCTTCCGTTTCAGTCAGTTTTAGATTTTCAGGTTCTTTAACATATGTTAATATAGTAGTCGGCTGACTGGATAAGGGGAAATATTTACTATCTTTAATTTCACTTAACTCATGGTGGAGATGACCATGCTTTTTTACTATCCAGCTTAAGGGAAAAACTTTTTGGGGGCCAATGGATAATACTTTATCTTTTGAAACCTGAATAAAACTATCTCCCCCTATCCCGATGGTTGTTATATCAGCAGCTTTAACCCTTGTCAGCCAACCCCCGACCTTTGCACCTTTTTCTGTAAGACGGGGTTTACCATCTTTCAAAACAGCAATATCTGTTGTTGTTCCCCCCATATCAACAACAATGCCGTCTTTTATATCAGTTAGGGTTTTAGCACCAATGATGCTTGCTGCTGGTCCGGAGAGTGAAGTTTCCACCGGTTTTTCTCTTGCAACTTCTTCACTAATCAAACTTCCATCCCCTCTAACTACCATAAGAGGAGCTTTTATATCTCTTTGTTTTAAACTTAGTTTTACTGCTTTTATAAGGTTTGTGATAAGGGGCAGTAACCTGGCATTAAAAACTGCAGTAACGGTTCTTTCTTTAAATCCTAATTCTGAACTCAGTTGGTGTGCACATACAACAGGATAACCTGTTATATCATTTATTAACCTTTTTAGCTTGATTTCCTGTATTGGATTACGAATACTTAAGTATCCAGATACTGCAAAGGCATCAACTTTTTTTGTTAAACGGTCAATTTCAATCCTGGCTTGTTTTAAATCTAACTCTTTTTGTACTTTACCCTTTATATTACATCCACCTTCTAGATTGCAGTAATATGGAGTAGGTAGTTTATCATTAATTTCACTACCGATCGTAATTAAACCTACCTCAGCACCCTGTCCTTCTACAATTGCATTAGTTGCAAGTGTTGTTGACAGAGAAACCATTTTTATCATGTCATGGTTTATTTCATTCGAACTTTTGTCCAAAAGATTAGCAAGGCAGTTTTCTATCGCTAGATTTAAATTATGCCGGGTTGTTAGTACCTTTGTTTTACTTATGATTTCTCTTGTATTTGTATTAAAAATTACACCATCTGTATATGTACCACCAGTATCTATTCCTAAGGCCAGGTTTGGCATTTAAGCTCCCCCTCTATTTACTAAGTTTAGTCAAGTTTGCTTTCTGCTCGGTCAACAATATCTTGTAGTTTCTTTTGTACATCATCTGGTAGAGGTTCAGGTTGATAGTTTTCTAAAATATCTTTAACTTTTTCATTTGCACGGTCAAACAGTGTCTTTTTACCTTCTGCTTCCCAATTTTCATAGAACTGTCGTTTAAAGAGATCGGGATAATATGTTTCCTTTTTAAAGTATTTCATAGTATGTTCTTCACCAAGGAAGTGTCCCCCTGGTCCTACTTTATCGATTAAATCTACAGCAAGGGTTTCATCATTTACTTCTATTCCCTGAACTATTCTACGTGCATAACCTATTAAATCGTTATTGATTACAAGGTTTTCTAAAGATGCTGCATTACCATGTTCTATATATCCTACATCATGGTTTAAGTTTGCTCCAGACTGTGCAGTCATTAAGATTGAAATTGCATCTTCTATACAGGCCTGTTCATCAACAACTTTTGAGTCTGTACAGCCTGCTGTACCAAACATTGGAAGATCTAGATAGTTTGATACATCTGCTAAGGCAGCCATCATTAGATCAAATTCAGGTGCACCATAGGAGAAGATCGTTGTATTCATATCCATTATTGTAAATACTCCACCCATGATAAATGGACTACCTTCATTGGTCTGTTGGTTAAGCACGAGACCGCTTAAACTTTCCGCTAAACCGTTTGCCATTGCACCTGCAAGTGTTGCTGGTACTGTGCCTCCAGCCATTATACAGGGAGTATAAACAACAGGAAGTTGTTTTTCTCCAGCTAACATTAGTTTTTGTGCTGCATCTTCAGCATGCTGTAATGGTGAAATTGGTTCAGCATAAAGTGTCATAAAGGGGTGTCTTTTTAACTGTTCTTCTCCACCCGCTATTACTTCACACATCTCAATTATATCAGCATAACCTTCAACATCATTTGCCGTAATTACAATTGGTTTTGATGTATTGTTAACCATGGCTTGAAATTGATGTCTATCATAAACAAGCTGTGGTACATCTTGTACAATACCTAAAGACATTACAAAGTCCATATTTTCTAAAGCATCAATAGTTTTTGTAGCCATTGATACAGTTTCTTTACTGGCCGGAATTCTATCCTGTGTATATGGGTCAATAAAAAATGGTGTATCTGATCCGGTTCCAAAGTATGCATTGTTACCGGTTAGTTCCATCACTCTTTTACCGGTTCTGCTGTTTGATAAAGTAACTTTAGTTGGTACAGTTCTTAATGCTTTTTCAACTAAACGTGCTGGTATTCTAACTCTGTTGCCATCTACATAACAACCTGCCTTTTTCATGGTTGCAATTGCTTTATCATCATAGTAAACTACTCCGGTTCTCTCTAAGATCTCTTTAGCTGCCCCCAGTATTCTTTTTATTTGATCTGTTGATAATACTTCTAAATTATGGGTAGCAGTTGATCTATAATTAGTTCTCATCTATATTTCACCGCCCTTTCTTTACTTCTTACCTATCAGTTCAAAAGCTAAGTCTTTAGCTGAAGCCGCATCTGGGGCCCAACCGTCTGCTCCTATTTCATCTGCAAATTCTTTTGTTACCGGTGCTCCACCAACCATAATCTTAACTGAATCTCTGATTCCTTCTTCTTCTAAGACTTCAATTGTATCCCGCATTGAAAGCATGGTTGTTGTTAAAAGAGCACTCATGCCCAATACATCAGGTTTGTGTTCTTTTACATTTTTAGCGAACTCTTCAGGAGAAATATCTGTACCTAAGTTTACTATCTCTAAGCCACCGCTTTCCATCATCATACCTACTAAGTTTTTACCAATATCATGTAGGTCACCTGAAACTGTTCCTAAAAGAACCTTACCATCTGAAGGTCTTTCTCCTTCAAGCAGTAATGGTTTTACTATATTCATGCCACCTTTCATCGCTTTAGCTGACATCAATACTTCAGGAACAAACATATCTCCTGCTTTAAATCTTTTACCAACAACATTCATTCCACTGATTAATCCGTTGTTGATTATTTCATTAGGTTCTACACCTTCATCAACCGCACTTTGGGTTAATTCTAAAACAACATCCTGGTTACCTTTTATAACGGCATCTGCTAACTTTTCAAA
>JBNJDV010000060.1:0-9873 GCA_051745185.1 Bacillota bacterium | reverse complement strand
CTTGTATATTTTCATCATAATGGGATTCGGTAATTCCTTCACCATAAAGATCACTTAAATTAAGTGTATAATTTTCTTCATGTGAAAAACCAGGTACACTGAAATCGATAGTTTCATTTACTTCAATAACATCATTTGCGATTTCTTCTTCACCGTCTAAAACTAATATGATAATTTGATCAATAGTTATCTTTCCAAAACCTACTGTAGTTACTTTCAAAGTAGTATCAACAGACTGATTTTCAAAAGTAAATTCAATTGGGTTTGGTGTAACAGTTAACGATAAGCTTCCTTGTAGACTACAACCAGAGACTAAAAAGACAGTTAATAAAAGGACTAGACTTATCTTTAAATATTTCTTATTTAATTTCATTGATTTACACTCCTTTCATTTTAGATGACTCCATTTTTAGTTTCAAAACTTGAGATTGATACAAATAATATATTATAATATAAATAGAAAATATGTTTATAAGAAGGTTAAACTCGAAATGGTTATATAGAAAAAATAAATATACATAACTATTCTTCATCTATCTTCATGATACCATATATTAAGCTATAAAGACAGTAAAATAGTTTGACATAGTATAAAACACCTCCACCTTATTATTGCTTATAATGCAATACTTTACACTGTTTACAATATTACTAATAATATTAAAAAATCACCATCATTTGTTAAACAGTTCAAAAATATCAATATGGGAAATAGTGAATAAATATGAAAAAAACAAATATATAAAATTAATATTTTCTGAAATGGTGGTATATTTATTATTATTAATAACTCTGTAAATAATATTAGGGAATATTGTTGAACATCTTTTCTCCATAATTATTTGACATTCACATTATTAAAACACACTTAGATAAATCATTTTGTTTTTTTATAATAATAACTTTATTAACACTAATAATTTTTGATGTTTGCTTTTATTTAAAACAGGGGGGATAAGCAATGAAATATAGAATATTAGGGAGAACTAATTTAGAGGTTTCAGTGATTAGTTTTGGTGGTATAATGGTTAATAATGTAGAACAGGCTAAAGTCAACGAGATGGTGTCAGGGGCTATTGAGAAAGGTGTAAACCTATTTGACGTTGGACCTACTTATGGAAATGCACAAAAGAAGTTAGGACCAGCCTTAAAACCTTATCGAGATAAAGTGATCCTAACTTGTAAGACCGAACCTGATAATACTAAAGATGAAGTAAGAGCAGACCTTGAAAAATCTTTGGAACTTTTAGAAACTGACCATTTTGATGTATATCAACTACATGAAGTGACTGATCAAAAAGCTTTGAATCAGGCTTTGGGAAATGGTGGTGCTATGGAAGCTATCATTGAAGCTCAAAAGGAAGGTTTGGTTAATCATATAGGTTTTTCAGCTCATAGTGAATGGGCAGCACTTGAACTAATGAATTCTTTTGATTTTGATACTGTTATGTTCCCTATAAATTGGAATTATTGGTTAAATGAAAATCAAGGCCAAAAAGTAATTAAGAAGGCTAGAGAAACTAATAAAGGAATATTGGCAATTAAATCTTTGGCTCAAAGAAGATGGCAGAAAAACGAAGAGAAACATAATTATAACACTTGGTATAAGCCTATTTTTGACCATGATGAACTAGCCCAATTGGCTTTAAGGTTTACTTTATCACAAGATATTGATACAGCAGTAAGTCCAGGAGATATCAGAATGCTAAATAAAGGATTAAACATACTTGAAGATAATGAAAATAATTTAGAATTAACAGTGGATGAATTAGAACAATTAAAAGGATATATTGATATGTATGGTGGGCAGTTATATCCTATTCCTTAAAATAAAAAATGAAAAGGTTGATAAATAACATATAATAAACCTAATAAATTAAGAACCGAAACAATCCCTCGCAAATGTAAGGCTATAAGGCGAGGGATTTATATATTTAAAAAACACAATATGTGTAGGTAAATTGATGATATTTGGCTTGCTCTCAATATTATAAAGTAACAATAAAAAGAAATTTTTTAGAAACTTTTTAAATTAAAAATACAATTCTATATGGTATTATTAATTTAATAGATTAAAAATATTGACTAAAGAAATAAAATTTTTATGAGACATTGAGGAAAGGGGTTGACCTTAAATGAAAGACAAGAGAAAAGATAATAAGAAAAAAGACCAAAAGAGAAAAGAAGAAAAGAAAAAGAAGTAGTTTATTATATTATATATTTTATAAATTAACCCTAAAAGTTAATAGATAGATTGTTTTAACCTATAATCAGGAGATATTAATCTCTTGATTATAGGTTTTTTATTTGTAAACAAAGAAAATTAAAAATATCAACAAAAAAAGTAAGTAAATATATTAAAAGATCAGTGTCATTGATTTGATACTGATATTTTTTAGTTAAACCATAAAATTAAATTGTAAAAATTTTATTTAAGGAAATATAGTTTTTCATTTAATATCTTTATAGAATATTCTAATACAATTCCAACAAATAATCCTTCAATAGAGAATAATATTAACAATCCAACTGTGTTGTTATTTACAAGCCGTAAAAGAACATTTAATATATTTGTCCCGAGAAATAAATCAGTTAAGTAGATGGATAAATAAAAACCTAGTGCAAGACCTAAAGATAAAATGATGACCTTAATATACTTATTAATATGAAGTTTAGAATATAATACCAATATTAAAGATATAGCTATATATAAAACAATAAAAACAAGTTGTTGTATAAAAAACAACATTATTATAATTAAAAGAGTAATCACAATAGAAATACCTTCTAAATGATCAAACATCTTAAAGTAAATGTAAAGAGTAATTGGTATAATAATACTGTTAAAGATATTTATACTTCCTCTAAATAGATGAAATGAAATAATAATTATCACTAATGAAGCTGCTCCATAAGTTATGCTTTTTAATTTCATTGTACTCTCCTTGTTTTTATATTTTTTAAAACGCATATTAATTATATCACTATTGTTAGAAATCTTAAAATATAGTAGAAAATGTAAAAAATGAAGATGACTTAAAGGGATATAACTATTATTATAGAAATAAGATTAAAGGGTAATTAATATAAACACTACCATGCAATACTATATGGGAGGAAAACAAAATATGAACGATGAATTAACTTTTGCACTTGATATAGGTACAAGGACAATAATTGGCTTGCTATTAGAAAAAACTGATAATAAGTATAAGATAATAAGTTCAGCAGTCAGTGAACATGAAACACGTGCTATGTTAGATGGACAGATACATAATGTCGAAGAAGTAGCTGATGAAGTAAGGAAAGTAAAAAATAAATTAGAAGAAAATATAGGGAGATCTTTAAACAAAGTGGCTATTGCAGCTGCCGGAAGAGCATTAAAGACGGTTACACAAAATTACAGAATATATCTTGATAAAAACAGATATATAAATAGAGATGATGTACGCAAACTTGAATTAATGGCAATAAAAGAAGCCCAAAATAATTTGACTTCTAATCAAAGTAAAGAAAATCAAAACCTGGACTATCATTTTGTTGGATATAGTCCAATAAGTTATCTTTTAGATGAAATAGAGATTGGTAGTTTAGTTGGACAGCGTGGTAAAAAAATTGAAGTTAAGCTTGTAGCCACTTTCTTACCAAGGATTGTTATAGATTCACTATTATCTGTAATCAATAGAGTTGGCCTTGAGGTAGAACATCTGACCTTAGAACCAATTGCAGCTTCACAGGTAGTAATACCTGAGTCTATGAATGGATTTAATTTAGCTTTAGTCGATATCGGTGCAGGGACTTCAGATATTGCTGTTACAAATAATGGTTCAATTATAGGATATGATATGGTACCTATTGCAGGTGATGAAATCACAGAAAAAATATCTGAGAACTTTTTAATAGACTATAATACAGCTGAACAGGTTAAATGTAATTTAGAAGAAAATAATTCTATCAAAGTTAAAACTATATTGGGTGATGAGGTTGAGATAAACTTTCAAGATGTGTTAGAAGCTATAAAACCGCAGCTTGATGAACTTGCTGGCTCAATTGCAGAAGGTATATTAAAGATTAATTCTACTCCACCACAGGCAGTTATATTTATTGGTGGAGGAAGTTTAACCTACGGCTTAAAAGAGATGTTTGCTGATAAAATAGATATGATTGTCAATAGAATAGGTATTAGAAAAAAAGATGATTTGGATAATATCATTGGAGAGATAAATACTATTAATTCTACTCAAAGTTTAACCCCAATCGGTATTGCTGTAACAACAAAAGAAACTCAAAGTAAAGCAGTTTTTGTTGAAGTTGAAGTGGGTAAACAAACTGTAAATTTATTAACAATTTCTAATCCTAGTATTGCAGATGCACTATTAGCTGTAGATATAGAGGTTGAAAAATTAAATCCATCTGTTGGTAAGGGTTTAACCTGTACGGTAAACGGAGAATTAAAAACAGTAAAAGGAGAGTTTGGTACTAAAGGTTCAGTATTTTTAAACGGAAGAGAAGTTAATTTAGATACAAAAGTTAGTAATGGAGATAGTATTGACTTTAGTTTTGGTAATCTCGGTAAAGATGCTGATGCAAAAATAAGTGAAGTAGTTCCTAAAAAAGACCTAGTTGAATATACTGTTTATCTAAATGGAAGTAAAAACAAGGTTACTACTCAGTTGTTTCAAAATGACAAATTAGTAAATGGGGATACTAAGATTAAAGATGGAGCCGTTATAGAGTATGAAGTACCTAAAACTATTAAAGATGGAATCTCACAACTGATGGAAGTACCTAAATCAATGTTAGAAAATAATGAAATCAGCTTTTATTTTAATGGTGAAAAAAGAGTTATAAATTCTTCTAAGTACTTAGTAAAAAGTGATGATCAGATTGTTAATTTAAATCGGCCATTGAAAGATAAATTAAATTTAAATGTAATTGAAAAAAGTAATAAAGGATATACTGTAAAGGATTTTTTTAAAAAACAAGATATGAAAAAGCTAAAAACAACATTTAATGGAAGTGATCTTGAACTACCAAATAAAATTTGGGATGTTAATGTTAATGGTAAAAAAGCTGGCTTAGATTATGAAATTAATAAAAATGATGATATAAAAGTCAAATCAAAGAATCTGAACGTAAATAAAGTATTTGAATATATTAACTACCATATATCAGATAAGATGAAGGATAACTTAAATATTTATATCAATAATGAACCAGCAGAATTGAGTTCAAAGATTGAAAATGGTGATAACATAAAAATTAAGTTAGATTAAGAATTTGCAAATTCGGTAAAGGCCTCCTTTAATAGGGAGGTTTTTTTATTATCTTTATAAATATTTAAAATATCTATCACAATTTCTTCATATTTACATACTATAATATATTTAAGTAATAAAGTGAAAGCCCCCAAACAAGAGTTGAAAATGCCAATACTAATACCAACAAAATGGAAGAATATACTTTTCATAAGTACTAATCCTCCTTGAACCCTGTGAAGACGGGGTTCTTTTTTTGTTTTCTTATTAATAAATGTAAATAAGTTGAATTATTGAAAAAATATTTAAAATTAATTCGTGGTTTTAGTTGTTCTTTAAATACATTCTTTGTTATAATTAATGTATATTAAAATACAAAAAATAATAAGAGGTGAATTATATGAGGACGATAGGAACTCATTTAAGAGGTATCAGAGCTCCAATTATAAAAGAAGGCGATAATTTAGTAGATATAATTATTTCCTCACTAGAAAAATCTATTAAAGAAAACAATTATGAATTAAGAAACAATGATGTGATTGGGATTACAGAATCAGTAGTAGCAAGAGCACAGGGTAATTATGTAGATATTGATGATATAGCAGAAGAGATTAATGAAAAGTTTCCTAATGATATTGGAATAGTCTTCCCAATATTAAGTAGAAATAGGTTTGCAATGATCTTAAAGGGAATCGCTAGGAGTAATAAAAAAATATATCTTCAGTTAAGTTATCCAAATGATGAAGTAGGTAATCCATTATTAGATGAAAGAAAGTTAGTTGAAAGAAATATAAATCCTTATTCTGACGTTATAACCGAAGAGGAGTATTATAAACATTACTCAGATTTTAAACATCCGTTTACAGGGATAAATTATATTGATTTATATAAGGAAACAGCAAAAAATAATGACATTGAAATTGTAATTTCAAATAAGCCTGAAACAATTTTAGAATATACTGATGATGTCCTAGCAGCAGATATACATACTCGCTTTAAAACAAAAGAAAAGTTAAAAAAAGCAGGGGCAAATATAGTTTTAGGGTTAGATGATATTTGTAATACAGATAAAGGAAAAGGTTATAATAAGGAATATGGACTTTTAGGTTCAAATAAAGCAACAGATAAGAAGCTAAAATTATTTCCAAAAGATGGGCAAAAATTGGTTGATCAAGTAAAAAGTAAGTTAAAAGAAAAAACAGGCAAAGATATAGAAGTTATGATTTACGGAGATGGAGCATTTAAAGATCCTGCAGCAAAAATATGGGAATTAGCAGATCCGGTAGTCTCTCCAGCCTATACTTCAGGATTAGAAGGGACTCCTTCTGAAGTAAAACTTAAATATCTTGCTGATAATGATTTAAAAGAATTTAAAGGTGATAAGTTATTAGAAAAAATGAAAGATGAAATAAAAAATAAGGAAGATGATTTAGTAGCTAATATAAAGTCGCAGGGAACAACTCCCAGAAGACTTACAGACTTATTAGGAAGCTTATGTGACTTAGCAAGCGGTAGTGGAGATAAAGGTACTCCAATAATTCTTATTCAAGGATACTTTGATAGTTTAGCTGACGAGTAAAATCAAATGAAAGAATTATTTTAGATTGTAATATGACACTTCCAAAGTGGACAGCCTGACTATTTAAAATTGACTATCTACTTGGAAGTGTTTTTTTACTTTTTTAATAAAAAAAGTGCTGTAAGCATTTTATGAAGCGGATAATAAATTTGAATTATAAAACATGCCATCATAATTTAAAGTATAAATTACTTAATTTAAATAGAGACTGTAAATAATATATTAATAAGCATTAATAATTTTTAATTTATTGACCATTGATTACGATTAATACTATATGAGAAAAAATATTTTTAAACCAGGATGGATAATTATGAATAATAATATTAACAAATTCTATATCTGGAGTATAGTTGTACTTTTAGTTATTTCTTTTAGCTTCTATTATCAATATACTAGAAACAATGAAATTTTAGTTGAAAATGCAAAAGAAATGACTGAAACCAGAGTAGAATTGTTAAATGAAAAAATAAATAATTGGCTTAATAGTCGTACACAACTGATAGATGATGCAAATAACTATATTTCTTTAAACAATAAAAGTGACCAGGAAATATTAAATTACCTAACTATTTTATTAGAGAATAATGACGAATTCTTTTCAGTATATTACGGCACTTATCAGAATGAAATGATAAATGCAAGCGGTTGGACTATGCCAGAAGATTTTGATTTAAGAGAAAGGCCCTGGTATAAAAAAGCTATTAATAATAATGATGAGATTATATTCACTGAAGCTTTCATTAATGCTAGTGAAGATGACATAATTATTACTATAGCATCACCTGTATATAGTGATAAAAATGGTTCGTTGTTAGGAGTAATTGCCGGAGATGTATCAATATCAACGATAATATCTCATGTAGAAGGGCAAAATACTGTAGATGAAGGATTTTTCATGCTTATTGATAGTGAAAATCAAATTTTAGCTCACCCTGATGTGGATTATAATCTAAAAGAAGGCCTCCCATCTCTTAATCAAAAGTATAAAGAAAATATACAAAGAGATAACTTAAGAGGCATAAAACTGAAAAGCATAACAGAAAATAATAAAGAAGGATTTTTAACTTATACAAAAGTAAATAATACGGATTGGATTTTAGCTAGTTTTACCCCACTGCAAAATTATACCGAATCTTTTACACAGTTATTCAGATCATTTCTTATAGCATTTATCACATCATTGTTAGTAGTATTAATATTCTTTTGGCTATTAAATAAGTATGTTTTTAGACCTCTGGAAACATTTAATAAAAATATAAGTAAGATCGATTTAGAGAATAATTTGGATTACAGAATACCGGTTTCAGATAATAATAATTTCAGCTATTTAAATAAATCAGTTAATAGTGTTTTAGATAAGGCACAAAAATATTTTAAAGAATTAAAGGAAAAAAAGAATTCAATTAAACACATTGCTAATCATGATCCATTAACAAACCTACCAAACCGAAGGAAGTTTATGGATAAATTACAAAAACTACTTGATAAAAATTGCAAAGGAGCTGTAATGCTTCTAGATTTAGATAATTTTAAAGATATTAATGATACAATGGGACATACCTTTGGTGATAAAATATTAGTCAAAATAGCAGATAAATTAAAAAAATTAAAAAGTGAAGAGATATTTATTTCCAGATTTGGTGGGGATGAATTTTTAATATTGATTAAAGATAAAGTAGATTTAGATAAGCTGAATGAATATATAGAAAAAATAAATAAAATATTTGAGAAACCAGTTGTTGTAGAAGATAATAGTTTTCATATTGGATTTAGTATGGGTATAAGTCTTTTTCCATATGACAGTAATGATATTAATCAACTAATTGCTAATGCTGATATGGCTATGTATAGAGTTAAAAACAGATCTGAAAAGAAGCATATATATTTTGATCATACTATGACAGATAAGTTAAAAGAAGAAAAAGATATAGAAAAGATATTAAGAAATGCATTAGATAATGATGGCTTTGTATTAAATTTTCAACCACAAGTTAATTTAAAAACAAAAGAAGCAGATGCATTTGAGGCACTTTTAAGATTAAAGGACTATAACATATCTCCAGATAAGTTTATTTCAATTGCAGAAGAAAAAGGTTTGATAAACAAAATTGGAAGGTGGGTCACAAAAAAAGCTGTTAAACAGATTGCTGAATGGAACAATGAAGGTATGAAAGAAAAAAGCATTTCAATTAATTTTTCTCCCTATCAACTAAGTGATTTAAAGTATATTGATTTTTTAAGAAAGTTGATAAATAGATATAATATTAAACCTTCACAATTAGAAATTGAAATTACGGAGAATATTTTATTGGTAAATAAAACAGAGTCAGTAAAATTTTTAAATCGATTAAAAGAATTAGGAATAAAGATCGTATTAGATGATTTTGGAAAAGGATATTCTTCATTTAACTATTTAACCTATATTCCAGTCGATAAGGTAAAATTGGATAAATCATTAAATGATCAATTCATTTCTGAAAATAATTTTGATACTATCGAAAGTCTGATTTCTCTAATCCATAGTTTGCATTTAGAGGTTGTAGCAGAAGGAATTGAAGATGAAGGCAGAAGAGATAAATTAATCCGTGGGAACTGTGATTATATCCAGGGATATATATTTGATAAACCATTAAAAATTGAAGAACTAAATAAAGTATATTACAAACGATATCTATAATGTTTTCATAAGTAGACCCATTTAACTTTCGGGTCTGTTTTTTTCAACAGAAATGTTAAAAATTTACACTTTAAACAAAGATTTTAAAGGGATTTAGATGATTGAATTCAATATATATACAAAGCATTATAATTAAAATAACAAATATTGTTAATTAAAAGGTAGATATTTCAAATAAAAATGATATAATAAACATAGAGAAAGTTATCATTGACAGTAGAAAACAATGATAAGGTTTATAAAAAAGTATTTAAACTATTACTTTAAAGGATAATCCTGAAGGTTATATTATCGATGGTAAGGTGATTAAATCAGAAAATAGGTACTATAATAGAAAAATTACTAGACTTCAAAAA
>JBNJDV010000059.1:0-9958 GCA_051745185.1 Bacillota bacterium | reverse complement strand
ACGGTCATTGAATTTAACAAAAAATGTAACTGATGTTATTGCAACCTATCAAAGACAAAAAATCAAAAAAGTTGATATAGGAGAAATAACCTATCAGGACTTTGATAATATTGAAAGGTCGAGGTATTTTATAAACACCGCAGATGTCGGCATCGGTGGTGAAACTGTAGAGTTTGTTAATCAGTCATCTAAGATAATGGGTGGATTTCTAACATATCTTTATGGGGTGATCAGGACCTTAATAAAGTATGAAAACAAAAAAATGAAGTTAAAAATAGATGATAAAGTAATAAAGGATGATATTTTAAACAGTATAATGATAAGTTTAGGAAAGTATTTTGCAGGTGGAATGCCGATCGCACCCGAAGCAAAAGTAGATGATGGGATTTTTGATATAACAGTTTTAGGCAACTTATCTAAATTAGAGACAGTCTTAAATTTATACCGTGCATATAAAGGAACACATATTTACTATGAAAAAATAGATTATCTCAAGGGCAAAAAAGTTTCTATTGAATCTGATGAAAGGGTTTTAATAGATATAGATGGCGAAAGTGCAGGAATACTACCAGCACAGTTTCAAATCTATAAACAAGTTTTTCCAATCTTAGTCTAAACTCATTTTACAAGTAAGTTATAATATTATAAAATTAAACTGGATAGAAGTATGGGAGTGTAAATTATGAAATTTATCTTGATAACAGGAATGTCAGGAGCCGGTAAATCTACTACTTTAAATTTCTTTGAAGATATTGGATACTTCTGTGTAGATAATCTTCCGCCGGCTTTAATATCAAAGTTCGCAGAACTCTGCCAACATTCAGAAATGAATAAAATTGCCGTAGTTTGTGATATAAGGGGAGGAAAGTTCTTTGATGACTTAAATGAGAGGCTAAATTACCTAGAAGAAAATCAAATTAACCATGAAATACTTTTTCTAGAGGCATCTGATAAAACATTGGTAGATAGATATAAAGAAACAAGAAGAAGACACCCCCTTGATAATGAGGGTAGAGTCTTAGATTCAATCAGAGAAGAAAGAAAAAAATTAGAGCAGCTAAGGGGTAAAGCACATAATATTATAGATACCTCAAGCATATCTATAAAAGAACTCAAACAGAAGTTGAAAAGAGACTATATAAACAAAGATGATAATTTAGAAAGCTTAACGATAAATATAATCTCATTCGGTTTTAAATACGGTATCCCCCTGGATGCTGATATGGTTTTTGATGTTAGATTTTTAGCTAACCCGTATTATGTTGATTCTTTAAAAGACCTTACTGGAAAAGATGATGAGGTAAAGGACTATATTTTAAAATGGCCGATAACGAAGAGATTCTATAACAAGTTTTTTGATTTAATTGAGTTTTTAATACCGGAATATGAGAAAGAAGGAAAGAGTCATCTAAGTATTGCTATTGGTTGTACAGGTGGACATCACCGTTCAGTTACAACTGCAATAAAGCTTAAAGAATTACTTGATAATAAAGGATATAAAGTAATGGTTGATCACCGTGATATAAATAAATAAATTGGAAGTGTTATGATGAAATTATATAAGTGGCTTTATCCAGGCCTGGGTATAAAAAGATGGTTTATATTAGGAATTATTGGTTTTTTGTTACTCATTACTGGGATTGCTCTTTTACTACACATAAATGTTGTTGATTATATAATAAAAATGATTTTTGAAGTTGGTACAAACTTAAGTGTATCATTACCGTACTATACTAATATGATAATCGGGATTCTTTTAATTATATCATCTTTAGCAATGTTAACTTATGCAGGGAACCGTTTTGTAGATAAGTTAAATCAGGAAATATATAAAGATGATGATTTTGTTAATGTACTGTTTAAAAAAAATCAGCTGCAAAAAGGCCCTAACGTAGTTGCTATCGGTGGTGGAACAGGACTTTCAAACTTACTGAGAGGTATAAAGGACTTTACCAGCAATACTACAGCTATTGTAACAGTAGCTGACAATGGAGGCAGTTCCGGAAAGTTAAGAGATGAATTAGATATACTACCTCCGGGAGATATTAGAAACTGCCTGGTTGCTTTAGCTGATAAAGAACCTTTGATGGAAGATCTATTCCAATACCGTTTTCATAAGGCGGGAGACCTTAGAGGCCACAGTTTTGGTAATCTCTTTATAGCAGCGATGACTGAAGTTTTAGGTGACTTTGAAGAGGCAGTAGAAGAGTCTTCAAAGGTACTTGCAATTCGAGGTAAGGTACTGCCTTCAACAAATGAAAAGGTAAATCTAGGTGCAGTTTATGAAGATGGTACTGAAATGATCGGTGAATCAGATATTCCAAATATAGATAAAAATATAAAGGGAGTTTACTTAAAGCCCAGTAATGTAGAAATAACTAAAAGAGCAAAGGAAGCACTTTTGAATGCAGACTATATCTTAGTAGGACCCGGAAGTCTTTATACCAGCCTTTTACCTAATCTTTTAGTAAAAGGAATGGTTGAGTCAATTAAAAAAAGCAAAGCTAAAAAGATATTTATTACCAATGTAATGACCCAACCTGGTGAAACTACTAACTATACAGCATATGATCACATTAAAACAGTTTATGATCATATCGGCAGAGATATCTTTGACTATATAATAATAAATAAAAACGGTAGTGATAAAGAACTTTTAAAAAAGTATGCTAAAGAAGGAGCTTATCCCGTTAAAGAAGATTTAGATAAATTGAGAAAGTTAAATATTAAGATTGTAGAAGGAAAACTTCTACAGTCCACAGATTATATAAGACATGACCCACATAAATTAGCAGAAACACTTTTTGATCTTTAATAAAAGAAGTTGGTGATAAAATAAGATGTCATTTTCTGATGATGTAAAACATGAATTAGCCCATCTAGAGATAGAAAAAAAAGATGCCCATCAGGCAGAATTAGCTGCTTTGATAAGGATGGCTGGTTCAATATTAATCTCCTCCGGCAAATTAGCAGTAAAGATTGGTGTTTATCATAGTGATGTTGCCCGAAGGGTATATAAATATATAAAAGAAGAGTATAAGTTTGATAGTGAAATCAGGGTAAAACAAAACAACTTAACTAAAAGAAAAAAGTATGAACTATATATAACTCCTCAAAAAGGAGTATATGAACTTTTAGAAAACTTAGGGATCTTAAATGATTCCCACCAGATCATGTTTACAGTTGCAGACTGGATAAAAAATAATCGCGACTCAAAAAGAGCCTATCTAAGAGGGGTATTTCTTGCCGGTGGTTCTGTAAACAAACCAAAGGCTGATTACCACTTAGAGATCAGGTGTGATCATAAAACACATGCTGAAGAGATAATTGAACTGATGAAAGAGTTTGACTTAGATCCTCATTTAACCGAACATAAGAATAAAGAAGTAATCTATCTTAAAAAATATGATGATATTGCAACAATGTTGAACTTAATGGGTGCATATAATTCCCTTTTAGAACTGGAAAACATGCAAGTTTTTAAAGACATCAAAAATCAAGTTAATAGAAGAGTAAACTGTGAGACAGCAAACTTAGATAAAACTGTAAAGGCTTCTATGGAACAGATTGAAGATATTGAATTAATTGAACAAGAAAAAGGACTAGAAAATATTACTGATAGTCTAAACGAAATTGCGATTTTAAGAAAAAACAACCCTTATTCAAGTTTAAAAGAACTAGGTGAAATGTTAGAGCCCAAACTAAGTAAATCGGGTGTATATAATAGGATTAGGCGGTTGAAAAAGATCGCAGATGAGATAAGGAGTGGAAAAAATGGATCTAGCTCTTAATTTAAGTGTAGATCTAGAACAAAAACAAGAACTAGTCATGACTCCAAAACTTCAGATGGCAATAAAGCTCCTTCAGTACTCAAGTATGGAACTTAAGGACTATCTTGAAGAAGAGATGAAAGATAATCCTCTTTTGGAGAGACATGATGAAAATGAAAACCATCTAGATGACCGAATAAAAAACCAATATCAAAGTTATCGTTACGGTAGTAACTATAACCAGGAAGATTTTAACTATGAAAATATGGTTACTTATCACCCGAACCTTTTAGAATATCTTGAAAATCAGCTTTATGAAGTACTAGATAATGGTGAGATTAAAGATGGTAAATATATTTTAGGAAATCTTGATGAAAGGGGACTATTATCTACTTCAGTTGATGATATTGCAAAAGATTTAAACAAAAGTAATGACTATGTAAAAAAGATAATTAATAAGATACAGCAGCTAGAACCGGCAGGTATTGCATCAACAAATATAAAGGAATGTTATCTAACCCAGCTTAAACAGATGGATATAGATACAAATGATGCTGAATTAATAATAGGAAGGCACCTTGATTTAGTAGTAAATGAGGACTATAATATGCTGCTTAAAAAAACCGGTTGGAAGAAAGAACGGTTACTAAAAACATTACAGATCATAAATAAATTAACCACTAAACCCGCATCTTTAGTTGCAGACCATAAAAAGACACAGTATATAATGCCGGATATAGTTATAAAAAAAGTAAATGATGAGTATGTAATTGTCTTAAATGATAAGGCTTCACCACTGCTTAGAATTAACCCATATTACTATGAAGTAATGCAGAAATGTAGTAAAGATGATACTTATGATTATTTAGAAAAGAAGTTTAAGTCAGCATTATGGATAATAAAAAGTATTGAACAAAGAAGAATGACGGTCTACAGAATAGCAAAAACCATATCAGAAAAACAGAAAGCTTTTCTTGATGATGGTATAAAGTACTTAAAGCCTTTAACAATGCAGGATATAGCAGATGAAATTGAAATGCATGAGTCAACCGTAAGCAGAGCTACCGACAATAAGTTTATCCAAACTCCCAGAGGAATATTTGAATTTAAGTTCTTTTTCAATGGGGGCGTTAATGATATTTCAACAGTAAGTATTAAAGCAATAATAATTGATTTAATTAAAAATGAAGACAAAAAATCACCTCTATCTGATAGTGCAATTTCAAATCTTCTTGAAACCAACCATGACTTAACACTTTCAAGGAGAACAATTGCAAAATATAGAAATGAACTAGGTATTGTATCTTCTGTAAAAAGGAAGAAAAAATATAAGATTTAAAAAGCAGGAAATATAAGAAGGTTATATAATATATATAATTGAAAACAAATATACTTTTATTGTTAGCCCGGGACAAAAAAGTTCCGCACGGACAAAATAATCCCGAAAATAGGAGGGATTAGATGAACTATTTGTTAAAAATACAAAAAAAGCTAGTCCCTGAATTGATAAATATTGCTGAAGTAAGATATAATATACTAAAAGAGATTTTTAACCATCAGCCGATTGGTCGAAGGTCTTTAGCACGCAAACTTAATTTAAGTATTAGAAGTGTAAGAAAACATCTTGATTTTCTGTATGATAACAGATATATAAAAATCACTAAAAGTGGTACTGTAATTACAGAAAATGGAGAGGATTTTTTACATGAACTTGATACTTACATGAAAGAGGTTAAAGATATTGCAAATATAGAAAAAAGAATTGAAAAAATTCTTGGATTAGATAAGGTTATGATAGTACCGGTTGAGAAGGATTCAGAGATTATTAACAAAGAAATCGGTAGATTCACATCAAGGTTTTTAAAAGAAATAATTAAAGACGGAGATATAATAGCTGTTACCGGGGGTTCTACTATGGCAGAAGTAGCAGAAACAATGGCCTATTTAGAAGAACCAATAGATCTTACCGTACTTCCCGGCCGAGGTGGACTTGGTGAAAAGGTAGAAATTCAAGCTAATACAATTGCTTCCAAAATAGCAAAAAAATTAGGCGGCAAATATAAACTACTTCACATACCAGATGATCTAACCAGAGAAAGCTTAGCAATGATAACAAATGAACCATCTATAAAAAAGACATTAGACCTTTTACAAAAAGCAAATATCTTGGTTCACGGTATCGGTACAGCAGAGATGATGTCTACTAGAAGAGGTATGGACCAAGAAGAAATTAATAAACTTAAAGAAAAAAATGCAACAGCGGAGGCATTCGGCCTTTACTTTAATCAAAAAGGAGAGGTTGTTTACTCAACAGCCAGTGTTGGTTTAAGTATGGCTGATCTAAAAAATATAGAAAAAGTAATAGCTGTTGCAGGTGGAGTTGATAAAGCAAAAGCCATCATTTCAGTTGTATCTAATAAATATCATGATATACTGATAACAGACGAACTGACTGCAAGAGAGATAATTTCAATCAAGGAGGTGGAAGATAAAAACTAAATCAAAAAATGTTTAATAAGTAACATTAATGTAAATCAAATCAAAATATAATTATAAATAAATAAGGAGGAATAAAGATGAGTGTAAAAGTTGCAATTAATGGTTTTGGTGCTATTGGAAGGAAAGCCTTTAGAGGTGGTATTGAGAATCCCGAGATTGAGTTTGTAGCTATTAATGACTTGGTTGATCCACAAGTTTTAGCCTATTTACTCAAATATGATTCAAATCACGGCACATTTGATGGTGAAATCGATCATACAGATAGTTCAATTATTGTAAATGGTAAAGAAATAAAGATTTTCAACAAAAAAGACCCTGCAGATCTTCCCTGGGGTGATTTAGGTGTAGAAGTTGTTTATGAATCAACAGGATTATTTACAGATGCAAATGATGCTAAAAAACATCTAGAAGCAGGAGCTAAAAAGGTAATAATTTCTGCTCCAGCAAAAAATGAAGATATCACAGTTGTGTTAGGTGTAAATGATGATAAGTATGATCCAGCTAAACACAATATTGTATCAAATGCTTCCTGTACAACAAACTGTTTATCACCATTAGCTAAAATATTAGATGATGAATTTGGAATTGAAAAAGGGTTAATGACAACAATCCATTCCTATACATCAAGCCAGAACTTATTAGATGGACCATTTAAATGGAAGAAGATTACTAGAGGCCGTGCAGCAGCAGAAAATATTGTTCCTACTACAACAGGTGCTGCAGTAGCAACTACAACAGTTTTACCTAAACTTGAAGGTAAATTAGACGGTATGGCAGTAAGAACTCAAACTCCTACCGGTTCATTGGTTGACCTTGTAGTAACTTTAGAACAAGATGTAACAGAAGAAGAAATAAATAAAGTAATGAAAAAATATGCCGATGGTGAAATGAAAGGCATTTTAGAATATAATGAAGATCCAATAGTTTCTAGAGATATTATTGGAAACCCTCATTCTTCAATTTATGATGCTAACTATACAAAAGTAATTCAGGGTAATATGGTTAAAATCTTATCCTGGTATGACAATGAATGGGGTTATGCTCAAAGATTAAACGACCTTGCAGTTAAGATGAAAAAATTAGGACTATAATATAAGGCAAAACAAATGGGGTTAAAGCATCTTGTCTTTAACCCCTTTTTGACACTGTAATTGGAGGTGTTTTATTTGAAAAAATCACTTAAAGACTATAAGTTCAAAAACAAAAGAGTACTTGTTAGAGTAGATTTTAATGTTCCACTTGAAGACGGAAAAGTAACAGATTCAAATCGAATAGAAGCAGCACTGCCCACAATAAAGTACTTAATAAATGAAGATGCCAAAGTTATACTGATGTCACATCTAGGTAGGCCAAAAGGGGAAGTAAAAGAAGAGTTTAAAATGGACCCGGTTGGAAAAGAACTGGCTAATCTATTAAAGAAAAATGTAAAAAAAGTAGATGACTGTATCGGTAAAGAGGTAAAACAGGCAGTTGAAGAGATGAAAACTGGTGAAGTACTTCTCTTAGAGAATACTAGATTTTATAAAGGTGAAAAAGAAAATGATCCAGAGTTTGCAAAAAAATTAGCTGAAAATGCAGATATTTTTGTTCTTGATGCTTTTGGTGCAGCACATAGGGCACATGCCTCAACTGTAGGTGTGACTGAATACTTACCATCAGCAGCAGGATTTCTTTTGATGAGAGAATTAAATGCTTTAGGAGATGTAATGGAGAATCCGGAAGCTCCCTTTGTTGCTATTATGGGAGGAGCAAAAATTTCCGGTAAAATCTCTGTTATAGAAAATCTCCTAGATAAGGTTGACTATATTTTAACCGGTGGTGGAATTGCAAATACATTTTTAAAAGCACAGGGTTATGAAGTAGGTGAATCTTTAGTTGAAGATGATAAACTTGAAGTTGCTAATCAACTAATTAGAAAAGCTCAGCAAAAAAATGTTATCCTACTTTTACCAAAAGATGTAATAATTGCAGATAAGTTTGATAAAGATGCACAAGCAAAAGAAGTTTTAGTAAGTGAAGTTCCAAAAGACTGGCAGATTCTTGACAGTGGTGGAACTCAAACTATTGAAGAGTATACAAAAATAATTAAAAATGCAAAAACAGTAATCTGGAATGGACCATTGGGTGTTTTTGAATTTGATAAGTTTGCAAAGGGTACAAACGAGATTGCTAAAGCATTAGCTGAAACTGATGCCAAAACTGTAATCGGTGGAGGAGAATCAGCAGCAGCAGTTAAAAAAGCAGGTTTAATTGATAAAATAACTCATGTTTCTACTGGTGGAGGGGCTTCATTAAGGTTTTTCGAAGGCAAACCCTTACCAGCTGTAGAAGCTTTAGATGATCTTAAATAAAAGGGGGTAATTATAATAATGCGGAAACCATTTATTGCAGGAAACTGGAAGATGAACAAAACCATATCTGAAGCTGAGGATTTAGTAAGTTCATTAAAGGACTTGGTTAAAGATATAAAAGATGTTGAAATTGGAGTCTGTCCTCCAGATATTGATCTACCGGCTGTTGTAGAAATTGCAAAAAACAGCAATATTAAAGTTGGCGGACAGAATATGCACTGGGAAGAAAGCGGTGCTTATACAGGAGATGTTTCCCCGGTTATGTTAAAAGAACTGGGCGTAGAATATATAATTATAGGTCACTCTGAACGCAGAGAGTACTATAATGAAACCGATGAAGAGGTAAATAAAAAGGTACAGGCTGCTTTTGAACACGGCTTAAAACCAATTATTTGTGTTGGTGAAAGCCTTGATGAAAGAAAAGCTAAAGAGACTAGAGAAGTTGTCGAAAAACAGGTTAGAAAAGCATTAAAAGGATTAAACCAAAAACAGGTAAGTCAAATTGTTGTTGCCTATGAACCTTTATGGGCAATTGGTACTGGTGAATCAGCTTCTGCAAAACAGGCTAATCAGGTAATCAGCTATATAAGAGATGTAATAGAAACAGACTATCTTGATGCAGCTGAAGATGTAAGAATTCAGTATGGTGGTAGTGTTAAGCCACATAATATAGAAGAATTCATGGCTGAAAGCGATATAGATGGAGCATTAGTTGGAGGAGCCAGTCTTTCAGCAGATTCATTTGCTGAAATAGCAAAAAAAGCAGTTAAGTAACATTTAAGTTAGCATTTAGTAAACAGAACAGGAGGTGTGCTAATGAAACGCCCCAAACCACTTGCCTTAATTATCTTAGACGGTTATGGTGAGTCAGAACAAGTTGAAAAAAACGCAGTAAAAAATGCAGATACTCCATTTTTAGATAAACTACGTAAAGAATACCCAACTTCAATAATACAGGCCTCAGGTGAAGATGTTGGTCTACCACCAGGTCAGATGGGTAACTCTGAAGTAGGGCATCTTAACCTGGGAGCTGGTAGAATTGTTCCACAGGAATATACAAGAATAACAAAAGCAGTTCAAGATGGATCGATATTAGAAAATGATGTCATAAAAAAGGCTATCCAGAAAGTAAAAAGCAATGAAAGTGCTCTCCATTTAATGGGCCTTTTATCTGATGGCGGTGTACACAGTCATATAAAACACTTATACGGATTATTAGAAATGTCTAAAACTGCTGGAATAGATGAGGTATATGTACATGCAATTTTAGATGGAAGAGATACTCCTCCCAGGAGTGCATTAGAATATATTAAACAACTTGAAGAAAAGATGGATGAG
>JBNJDV010000058.1:0-10213 GCA_051745185.1 Bacillota bacterium | reverse complement strand
TAACTATTAATCAGTATATATCTTTACTAAGGAGAGGATTAGATTGTTTAATTACATATTAAAACGCTTTTTATTCTTAATACCAATATTAATAGGACTATCCCTACTAATCTTTGTCTTTTTATATCTAATCCCAGGTGATGTTGCCAGAATGATTGCTGGACCTTCTGCAAGCAAAGAGGTAGTTGATAGTATAACTAAAGAAATGGGCTTAAATAGACCATTACCAGTGCAGTATTTTGAATTCCTAACGAATTTCCTAACAGGTGATTTTGGTCATTCTTATCAATCAGGTAAAGCAATTATTGATGAAATACCAATTGTATTTAAAAGAACCTTACAACTAACCATTATCGTTCAAATTGTTTCTTTTATTATCGGTGGCATAATGGGAATTGTTTCTGCAGTCTGGAGGAAATCAATTTGGGATAGACTTATTATGGCAGTATCAGTATCTGGACTATCATTACCACTTTTTTGGTCAGCACTTGTAATTCAATTAATTTTTTCTATATATTTAGGCTGGCTTCCTCCTTCGGGATATAAATCGGGATTTGATTTATATTTAATATTACCTACTTTAACATTGGTGTTACCAAACAGCGGAATGCTGGCAAGGGTTACAAGATCAGCTGTAATAGATGTAATGAATAATGATTATATAAGAACAGCTAAGTCAAAAGGTTTATCAAACTTTTGGGTTATCACTAAACATATTGTCAGAAATGCATTAATTCCAATGATTACTATGACAGGGACTAATTTAAGTAGAATGATGGGTGGAGTTATTATGATTGAAATAATCTTTACCTGGCCTGGTATGGGAAAATATGTGTATGATGCATTGTTAGCTAAAGATTTTCCCGCTTTACAAACTGCAACAATGTTAATTGCTGCATTAGTAATAATAATTAACCTATTTGTTGATCTTACTTACGGACTAATAGATCCTCGTATTAGATATGATAACTAGGAGGGACTAAGCATTGAATTTAAAAACAATATTAAAATTTATTAAAAAAGAACCTCTAGCATTTATAGCGTTTCTGATAGTATTGCTGTACATAATTGTTGCCTTATTTGCTCCTTTTATTGCTACACATGATCCTTTGAGAACAAAAACAAGCATGACTGTTGAGGGAGAAATAATGTATGCTCCTTATCCTCCCAGTAAAATGCATTTGTTTGGTACAGATCAATTAGGAAGAGATTTATTCAGTAGAATAATATATGGGGTAAGGATTTCTTTATTTGTTGGAATTGTAGCAAGGGGTTTAAGTATGTTATTAGGAGTTTTTCTAGGTCTTATAACCGGTTTTTCCGGTGGAATAATAGATAATATTATAATGAGAATTACAGATGTTTTTATGTCTGTTCCCGCAATTTTATTAGCTATGATTGTCACATTGATTTTTAGTCCCAGCCTCACTTCAGTAATTTTAGCTATTGTTATTGTAGGTTGGCCTGATGTTGCTCGTTTGGTTAGAAGTCAAGTGATGAGTATTAAAAATAATGATTATATTGAAGCAGTTGAAGCATTGGGTGCAAATAAGATAAGAATTATGTTAAAACACATCTTGCCCAACTGTATGGGTATTATTATAGTATCTTTTTCAATGGGTATTCCTGGTGCAGTTATGTATGAAGCAGGTCTATCATTTTTTGGTTTAGGTATTCAACCACCTGCCCCAAGTTTGGGATCGATAATATCAAATGGTAGAGGGTATATGATGTTTGCTCCCTGGTATAGTATACTACCCGGGATTGTATTGGCACTATTTGTACTTTCAGTAAATATTTTAGGTGATACAGTTATAGATTATTTTGATCCATCATTTAAATAGGACAGAGGTGATATTGTGAAGATAGGAGTTTCAAGCAGTGTATATTTACATGACAACTTTGAAAATGCATTGAAAAAAATATCGAATTTAGATTTAAATTATGTAGAAATTTGGGGTGAACCCCCACATTTGTGGGTAAATAATATAGATTATAACTATCTTAAAAAAATCAAACTATTACTTAATAAATATAATTTAAAACCTTCATACCATGGTCCAGCACATGATGTTGATATAACAAGTATGAACCCAGGGGTAAAAAAAGAATCTATAAAACAACACAAAAGATCACTTGATATCGCAAAATTTTTAGGTGTTGATGTTTATGTAGTACATGCGGGTAGTTTTTATCCAGGTGATAAAAACATGCTTCAAAAAGGTTTGGATAGATTATATAGATCAATTGATGAGCTATTAACTCTAGCTCAAAAAAATGATATTATATTAGCTGTTGAAAACCATCCGGTTAATGAAAATGGAATCTTTAATAATCCTAAAAGGATGAAAAAAATTATAAAAGATTTTAATTCTCCATATCTTAAAGCTACTTTAGATATTGGACATGCAAATTTAACAAAGTATCCCGTAATAGATTATATAGAAGAATTAGGGAAAGATATTAAACATATCCATATTAATGACAATGATGGAATTAAAGATTTACACTTGGTTTATGGAGAAGGTAGTTTGGATTCAAAAACTATAATTAAAAAGATTAAAGATATTGGTTTTGATGGAATAGGGGTTTTAGAAATATGGGCACCAGATAATCCAGCTGATGCAGTTAATAAAAGTATTAATTACATCAATTCAATATAATTTATAAAAGAGAGGCTGATCTTGTTGAAAAAAAGAATAATTGGTATAGATATCGATGGAGTAATAACTGATGAAAATGGGTTATACAATAGAAATATCTGGCATCATTATTTATGTAACTATATAGGAAAAGA
Organism: Bacillota bacterium; assembly: GCA_051745185.1. Lineage (GTDB taxonomy): Bacteria > Bacillota > Halanaerobiia > Halanaerobiales > M55B127 > M55B127. The sequence goes on along the minus strand of JBNJDV010000058.1, from coordinate 7,416 downwards.
GTTAAAAAGAAAAGAAAATATATACAATATATATGAAGCATATGACCTATCAAAAGAAGTTTTAGATAATTTTTTAAAAGAAAAATTAAAAGATATATATATAGATTTACTTCCTAATGAAGGGGTAAAAGAAGTATTAGAAGATTTAAAAGAAAATGATTTTACTATAGTATTGATAACTGCACGTGATGAAAAGTATAGGGAGATTACTGAAACCTGGCTAAATAAATATGGTATTGTTTATGATAAGCTGATACACAGGGTAAACAAGGTTCCCTGTGCAAAAAATGAAGATATTCAACTTTTCATTGAAGACGATCAAAACAATGCAGAATCATTTTTAAATAATGGTATTGGTGTAATCCTGTTTGATAAAAAACATAATAGAGATTCCAAGGATATTAAAAACAAATATAGAGTTAATAACTGGCAAGAAGCAGAAGAACTTATATATGATTTCTTTGATATAGAAATGGTGATATAATGAAAAAATACTCCGGTGATTTTAAAAATTTAATAGAAAAATGGAATTTAAAAGATGAAGACCTATGGATTGATTATCAGGTATTAGGTCCCATGTTTGCCTCTTTAAGAATGTTTCTAAGCATGAAAAATGTATTACCGGTAATTGTGGGATCAAAGGGATGTTTAAACCATCTAAGATTTACTATAATTGCCTGGGGTGAAGAAGATTTTCATTTAGGGAAAAAACCAATAGCGCTTTTAGAGTATAACCAGGAAGATATAATTACTGGTAATTATGAAATAAGTGAAGATTGGTATGATAAAATTAAAGAGATGTCAAACTATACCGATACAGAACTAATCGTTTTATTACCAACAGATCCTATTACAATCTCTGGTGTTAATTTAGATAAAATATCAAATGAAATAAAAAATAAGTTAAATATAGATACTAGTTACTTATCTACATCTGCAATTTCAGGTGATAACCAGTGGGAAGGATATCAGTCTGCTTTAAATGCATTATATAAGCCATATCTAGATAAAAACTACAAGAGAGAAAAGACAGTAAACTTAGTAGGTTGGATGTGGCCTTCTAGAAAAAGAGAACATGAAATTGGTGCATGTATAGATATGTTAAAACAAATTGGGATAGAAGTTCAATCAGTTATTACTGGTGGTAGTTCTGTAAAAGATATAGAAAACAGTATGAAGGCTTCTGCTAATGCAATGGTATGTTCTGCTGTTGTAGGTGATATATTTTATGATTTAGAAGAAAAAGGTATCAAATTAGCAGGCAGAAGATCACCATACGGTTTTGAAGGTACAAAAGAATGGTTAACAAGTATTGCAGATGCATTAGATGTTGATACAAAGGATAAGATTAAAAGATTAGAAGAACTTTATCAAAAAGACTTTGATGAACTTAAGAGTATTTTAAAGGATAAAAAAGTATTTGTAAGTGGTGGGCCAGGTAGATTAATAGGGTTATTACACACTCTAATTGATTATGAAGTGGAAATAAAAACTGCTGCTTTGTTTTGGCCCCATCCTTGGTCACAAAATGATTTAAAACACATGAAAGAAAAACATGATATTAAAATAGATAACTTTATAGTATCTCCCGGACTTGATGATTTAGAAAAAGTTGCTAGAGATTATGAAATAGATCTCTGGCTGGGTGGTTATCAAGAACAACATATTGCAAAAAAATATGGTATACCATTTGTACCTATCACAGTTTATACATCTCCACATGTTGGTTTTGAAGGAGTAATAAATTTAGGAAACAAACTAAAATTAGCATTAGAGGGTTATGATTTTACCGAAAATATCCTAAAAGCAAAGGAGATACAACCATGTATATATCAACTAAAAAACAAAGAATAGAGCCGTTAAAGGGATGTTCTATGGTTGGAATAATAGAGGGTATATTAGGTATTGAAGATGCCTTACCAGTAGTACATGGTCCTTTAAGCTGTTCTTCAGGACATAGAATGGTATATCTATTTGCTGATAAAGAACCAATCTTACCGACAACTGCTTTAACTGAACAGGATTTGATTTTAGGTTCACAAGAAAAGTTGAAATATGCTTTAGATAAAGCATATAAGATATATAAACCAAAGTATCTTGTAATTATAATAACCTGTGCAATCAGCATGTCAGGTGAAGAATTTAATGTTATAATAAATGAATTTGAAAAAAATAATGAATGTAAAGTATCTGTATTAGATGGTAGCGGACTATATGGAGAAGAAGCAGATGGATTTAACCTATTATATGATGATATTATAAAAAGATTTAATGTTAATGATAAAAAAAATGATCAAATTAGTTTAGATGGTATTGCACTTAGTGATGTAAATGCAAAAAGCAATTATAATACTTTATTAGAAATGATTAAAAAATATACAAATTTAAATACAGGCCCGTCTATTTTTATGGATTTTAATTTTGAAAAGGATTTAGATGATTATTTAAATACACAGAAAATAAAAATTGGACATCTATGGAATAAAAACGATTTAGAAAATAATGTTCCTGCACCATATGGAGTAAAAGGCACATTTAGATGGATAAAATGGATTGAAGAGCTAACAGGTAAAAAAACAAAAAATAATCTTATAAAAGATTTTAATAAATACAACAAAGAATTAAGTAATATCAAAGGAAATATAGACTTTGAGGATATAAAAGTAGTTATTGAAGGTGATTCATGGTCTAGCTTAGGATTAGCATCATTTATTAAAAATGAATTAAATGCTAAAGTATTTTTAAGTACGGATAATTATGGTGTACAGTATAATAAAAAACATAAACTAATTAATGAAATATATGATGATATGGGTGGATATGAATTATTTAAAAAAGCTAATGAAATTAATCCAGATATAGTATTTGGTTCATCATATATTAGATGTAAAAAGAAGTGGGATATTATTCCATTCAGCCAACCTGTATATCATTTATATGAAGAAGATCATAACTTATTAGGTTTTGAAGGTATGTTTAATATAGTAGATTTAATCAAAAAAAGTATTAATAACAAATAAATTATTAAAAATACTCATTCATAATATGGAGGAAATTCGATGAAGAAGATAGCTATGTATGGTAAAGGTGGGATTGGAAAATCAACTATTGCAGTTAATTTAGCTTTAACATTTGCTAATATGAACTATAAAGTTGGATTAATAGGATGTGACCCAAAGGGAGATACCTGTAGACTGTTATCCCCTAAAAGATTACCTACAATTTTAGATAATTATAAAAAAATAAAAGAGGATATTAATAATATTAGTAAACTAACCTATAATTATAAAGACAATATTTCTTGTATTGAAGTTGGTGGACCTAGACCTGGAGTAGGCTGTGCAGGAAAGGGAATAATATTAGGATTAGATTTATTACAAGAATATGATTTTTATAAAGATAAGGATATAATAATATATGATGTATTAGGAGATGTTGTTTGTGGCGGTTTTGCATCTCCAGTTTCTAAAGGATATGCAAAAGAGGTATATATAGTATCTTCTGGAGAACAGGCATCACTTTTTGCAGCTAATAATATTATTAAAGGCATGTCGCAAATTGGTGGAAATATTCAAGGGTTAATATATAATAGCAAAAATATTGAAAAAGAATATGAAATAGTTAGAGAATTTTCAAAGAGGATAAACATACCAATCATTGGTAGGATTGAACATTCTAAAAGAATACCATTACTCGAATTACAAAAAAAGGCAATTGTAGCTGAATTTCCAAATGGTAAGGAAGCAAAACAATTTTCAAAGTTATCTAAAAATGTACTTAATGAAAATATTGATATCAATACAGATACAATTGATGATGAAGAAGTTCATGAAATTATAAAGGAAATTAAAGGTGATAAATATGTCTATTAATCATCCATGTTATTCAGATGGCTGTCATAATAATATTGTAAGAATACATTTACCTGTTGCAGATATTTGTAATTTAGGATGTGGTTTTTGTGAAAGATCCATCGAAAATAAGGATGGAATAAAAAGCAGTAATAAAGCAGTTAGTCCGAGTGTAGCACTAAGGTGGTTAGATAAGCTAATAAATGAAGATAAAGAAGATATTAAAATAATAGGTATAGCAGGTCCGGGAGAACCACTGTTTAGTGAAAATACGTTTAAGACTTTAAAAATGGTGAAAGAGAAGTATCCTGATTTAGATACCTGTTTATGTACAAATGGAGTGAATTTAAATAATACTATTGAAGAGATAAAGGATAATTTAGACTACTTAACAGTAACAATAAATGCCTTTACTCCAGAAACCGCTAAAAAAATATATAAGTTTGTAGTATTTGATGGAGAATACCAGTATGATTTAGCTTCGTTTAAAAAGATGCTGGACAATAAATGGAACGGATTAAAAAAAGCCATAGATTATAATTCATTTAAAGCAGTTAAGATAAATACCATATATATTCCTGATATCAATGATGAAGAAATAGAGCTTATTGCAAAAAAAGCAGCTGAATTGGGTGTTAATGAGTTGAATATAAAAATATTAATGCCGAAAGCTTATTTTAAAGAGCATAAGAAATTTGATAAAGAAAAATTCTTGGAAGTAAGAAAAAAAGCTCAAAAATATATAACAGTATTTAAAGAATGTAAAAACTGTGATTATGATGCTTATGGAGTACCTGGTAAGGATAAAAAGCTTCATGAAAGATTCAAATAAGTTTTAACAAAAAGTATAAATTGAATACAGTTTAAAGTTCGAAAGGTTCTCCCTAATAAAACTAGGAAGAACCTTTCTTTTTAGTTACCTATATCTATTAATATGGAGGATAAAAAATTGGGGGATAGATCCCGAAATAAATTCCGGGACCCATTTAGATAGTAGTTAATATATATTAAAATTGATTAGCTAGATCAGAAGGTTTTTTCTCAATTTCAGCGAAAAGTAATTTTGAACTACCTTCTCTGATGACTTTAACCATCACAGTATCTCCAATATTATTATTATCAATAATTTTGGAGACATCATCTAGCTTCTCAATGGGCTTTTCATCAATTTCTTTAATAACGTCATACTGCTGGATTCCTGCTTCTGCTGCTGGACTATTTTCCATAACTTGATGAACGAGTACACCATTTTTATTATTTAGTTCAAAGTAACTTTGAACTTGATCTGAAATTGGTCCGTAAACTATACCTAACCAGGGTCTTTTAATTTCTCCTTCAGTTTTTAAGTCGTTAATATATCCTTTAACTTCATTTATTGGGATAGCAAATCCAATACCCTGTCCACTTTGACTTACTGCTGTATTTATACCAATAACTTCTCCATCAATATTCAAGAGAGGACCACCACTATTACCAGGATTAATAGCTGCATCGGTTTGAATTAGATTATTATAGGTTCTGTTAAGTCCGCTACTAGATGGAATTTGAATAGGTCTACCTAAAGCACTTATAACACCAGTAGTTACAGTGTGGTTTAATCCGAAGGGATTACCAATTGCAACTGCCCATTCACCTGGTTTTAAATTATCTGAATTACCTAATGGAATTGCGTATAAATCTTGATCTACTTCCACTTTTAGAATAGCTAAATCTAAGTCATATTCTGCCCAGACTATCTCAGCTGGGATTGGTTCATCAAAACCATTGATAGTTACATTTATTTCTTCGGCATTATGAACTACATGTTCATTTGTTATAATATAGCCATCTTTGGTAACCACAAATCCACTTCCATAGCCTTCTCTAATCTCTGGTTTTTGCTCAGGCAGCTCTTCACCAAAAAAGTATTCATAAAAGTCATCATTATAATATTGTGGTAAATTACCATTTTCAACTTTAATTTTAGAAGTAACTTTAACTACACCAGGATCTACCTCTGAAGCAATATCACTAAATATATTATTTGGTTTTACCTGTTGTGTATTTTCCGATTGAGCAGCAGAATAAACTGATAAAGAACCAACTAATAAGCTTGTAATTAATATTACAATTATAAAATTAGGTATTTTTTTAATAAATTTCATTAAACTAATACCTCCTTTTATAGTTGTTTTATTTACTTTCTGATTATATATTAATATATAAATGTAAGAGAAATGTGAGAAAAATTTAAAAAATTATTTAAATTTAAGTAGTTGAAAGCATATAAAACTGATAAAAATTGTCAATATTATACAAAATTAAATATATATTGATAATTATTACTGCTTGTGTTATATTGAACATAAGACAAATTTAAAGGAGGAAACTACATGTTAAAAGTTGGAAAAAAAGCTCCAGATTTTGAAGGAAATGCCTATCATAATGGTGATTTTAAAAAAGTAAAGCTTTCTGATTATGATGGAGAATGGCGGATTGTATGTTTTTATCCAGGTGACTTTACTTTTGTATGACCTACTGAATTGTCGGCAGTTGCCGTCAAGTATGATGAAATTAAAGAATTAGGTGCTGAGGTTATTTCTATCAGTACTAATAGTCACTTTTCACACAAAATATGGGATGAAGTAGAACTATCAAAGATGGTTGATGGTGGAATACCATATCCAATGGTAGCAGATACAACAGGCAAGATTGGAACAAAATATGGTGTATATGATGAAGAAGAAGGAGTAGATGTAAGAGGAAGGTTTTTAATTGACCCTGATGGAGTTCTACAGGCTATGGAAGTTTTAACACCACCAGTTGGTAGAAATGTAGAAGAATTAATTAGACAGCTTCAAGCATTTAAACATGTGAGAGAAACTGGAGAAGCTACACCTTCAGGCTGGAGACCAGGAAAACCAACCTTAAAGCCGGGTAAAGATCTTGTAGGTAAGGTATGGAAAGAATGGAAACCCGAAAGTGCTTTTAAATAGTATTATATAAATTTTGAGTGGGCTTTAGGCCCACTTTTTTTAATTTATTGAAGGAATAATTACTTTTAAAAAGAAATAGTTAATATACTAACTAGATGGAGGTTTAATTTTATGAAAGAAAACAAAAATTTTAGAGCAGAAACAATCGAACAAACAAATCTACTAACAGATCCATTTGGTTTAACAGTTTTATCAACTCTGAAAGCTGATGAATATCTCTCTATTGAGGAGATTGCTAAACTATCTGGTGAAGAGACCAAATTAATTGAGGAGTATATAAAGTTATTTCTTGATCAAAAAATGATTAATTCAAAAAAAGAAGATGGAGTTGAAAAGTATTCCAAGATTTCGGATTATTATAGTTTTTCACCTGAACTTCTATCAATAATTCCTGACCAAATTCAGGATCATATAATATTTGGTTTATTACATGCAATTCAGGGTGATTACTATGATTTACTAAAACTAGCTCAAAAACATGATAACCTAGATAAAGCTCTTGCAGAAGCTGGATATCCTGAAGCTAAAAAGAGTTTAGATTTATTAATGGGGAGGATATATATAAAAGAAGAGGACATCAAAGATATTGA
>JBNJDV010000057.1:0-10625 GCA_051745185.1 Bacillota bacterium | reverse complement strand
TATCTTTGAAACTTCAAAAAAACTGTCAGGGTCTGCTGTTCACTTTTCAAGGTTCTAAAACTTTATTCAAATAAAAAATCGCCTGCCAAAATCACGTTCCTTTAACAGCGCGACCTTTATTATATTAACATTGAGAGTCTTAATTGTCAAGGACTAATATCAAAATTATGATACTTTTTTTGTATAGAAGTAAAAATCCCGGATTTTAAAGTACTTAAACCCGGGAATCTATATTTTTATCAACCATTTTTTATCTATTTAATTACTTTCTTCTGGCTCTTTTCAGTTTTCAATTTCACTTTCTTTCTCGTCTTCAACCCCATCATCTTCTTCAGGATTTAACTTTGCTAAAGATACAACATAATCATCTTCACTTACATCTATTACTTTTACTCCCATTGTATTACGCCCGGTCTGAGAAATTTCCTTTACCTTAGTTCTTATTATAATACCTTCTGCAGTTATTATTATTATTTCATCCTCTTTATTTACAACTTTTGCAGCTGCAACCGGACCATTCTTTTCAGTAATATTTAGAGTAATAATACCTTTACCATATCTTTTTTGAACTCTATAATCTTCAATAACAGTTCTTTTACCATAACCTTTTTTACTTATTATTAAAAGATCAGAACCTTCAGAGTCCATACCCATTCCAATTAGATAATCATCATCTGCTAAATCAATACCCTTTACACCCTGTGCAGCTCTACCAACTGATCTTATGTCCTTTTCATTGAATCTAATGGCTTTTCCAAGGTGTGTTACAAGAATTAAATTTTCATCCTTTTTAGTATTTTTTACTTCAATTAATTCATCATTTTCCATTAACTTAATACCTATAATACCTGTATAATTACTGTCATACTCAACTAAAGGAGTCTTTTTAACCATGCCTTTTTTGGTAACCATAGTTAAGAAGTGACTGTCTTCAAAATCAGATATTGGTATTACTGAGCTAACTTTTTCATCTGATTCTAAATTCAGCAGGTTAACAATTGCTGTTCCTCTGGACTGTCTACTTGCTTGTGGAATCTGGTATCCTTTTAGTCTATATACTAATCCTTTATTAGTAAAAAACAAGAAGTAATTATGTGTTGAAGTAATAAATACATTATCTACAAAATCCTCTTCTCTAGTAGTAGTACCTATTATGCCTTTTCCACCTCTTCTTTGGCTTCTATATGTATCAACAGGCATTCTTTTAATATATCCTTGGCTGGTCATCGTAACTACTACCTGTTCTTCTTCTATTAGATCCTCTAAATCAAGGTCTGTAGTTTGATTTAATATTTTTGTTCTTCTTTCATCACCGTACTTATCTTTAATTTCTAAGATTTCTTCTTTTATGATATCTAGTAATTTTTCTTCATCTCCAAGTATTTCTTTATAATATTTAATCTTTTCTTTTAGATCTTGATATTCTGATTCGATTTTTTCTCTTTCTAAACCTGTTAATCTCTGTAATCTCATTCTTAGTATTGCATTTGCTTGTTTTTCAGATAAATCAAAACGATTCATCAGCTGAGTTCTAGCTGTATCTACATCAGGTGCTTTTTTAATTAATTCAATCACTTTGTCAATATCATCTAGAGCAATCATATATCCTTCAAGGATGTGAGCTCTACTTTCAGCTTTATCTAAGTCATATTGTGTTCTTTTTGTAATTACTTCCTTTTGGAAATCGAGGTAGTGGTCAATTATTTCCCTTAAGTTTAATACTTTAGGTTCACCATCAACAATAGAAAGCATTATAATGCTAAAGGTAACCTGTAGTTGAGAGTGTTTATATAATTGATTGAGAACTATTTTAGGATTAAAGCCTCTTTTGATCTTTATAACAACCCTAAGTCCTCTTCTATCAGATTCATCTCTAATATCACTTATACCATCTATTTTTTCGTTTCTAACCATATCTGCAATTTTTCCAATTAATCTAGCTTTATTTACTTTATATGGTAATTCTTCAACTATTATTCTATCAGATTTATTTTCTTTTTCTTCAATTCTTGCTTTTGCTCTTACAGTAACTTTACCTCGACCTGTTTTATATGCCTTATATATAGCTCCTTTACCCATAATTAGTCCACCGGTTGGGAAATCAGGACCTTTGATAACTTCCATTAATTCAGCTAATTCAATATCAGGATTATCAATTATTCTAATTATTCCATCAATAAGCTCATTTAAATTATGAGGTGGAATACTTGTAGACATACCAACAGCAATACCTGAACTACCATTTGCCAACAGATTAGGAAATCTGGATGGCAGTACTTCTGGTTCATTTAGACTATCATCAAAGTTTGGTATAAAATTAACTGTATCTTTATTTAAATCTCTTAACAGTTCAGTAGTTATCTTTTCCATTCTTGCTTCAGTATAACGCATAGCTGCAGCTGAATCACCATCAACTGAACCAAAGTTACCATGACCATCAATTAAAGGATACCTATATGAAAAGTCTTGGGCCATTCTTACCATGGTATCATAAACTGCAGTATCTCCATGTGGATGGTACTTACCCAATACTTCTCCAACAATACGGGCAGATTTTTTATGAGATTTATTTGGAGTCATTCCTAAATCATTTAAAGCATATAATATACGCCTATGTACTGGTTTAAGTCCATCTCTTACATCTGGAAGTGCTCTACTTACTATAACACTCATTGCATAATCTAAAAATGCATCTTTCATCTGATCATCTATATCAACCTGAACAACATTTTTATTTTCAAATTCATCAACCAATTTTTACACCTTCCTTTAACTATATATCTAGATTTTTTACTTCCTGGGCATGTTGTTGTATAAATTCTCTACGTGGTTTAACCTTATCTCCCATTAAAGTAGTAAAAGTTTCATCTGCCATAATAGCATCTTCTATTTGCACCTGTAGAATAATTCTATTATCGGGATCCATTGTTGTATCCCATAACTGATCGGGATTCATTTCACCTAAACCTTTATATCTTTGTAGAGAAAAGTTATCATCTTTATGTTCTTCTGCATACTTTTGTAAAGCTCTATCGTTATATAAATATTCCTCAGACCTTCCCCTTTTTACTTTATACAAAGGTGGTTGAGCAATATATATCATGCCCTGTTCTAATAAAGGACTCATATACCTATAAAAGAAGGTTAAAAGTAATGTCCTAATATGTGCACCATCAACATCGGCATCTGTCATAATTATTATTCTACCATACCTACTGTTCTCAATATCAAAACTTTCACCTACACCAGTTCCGATTGCAGTTATTAAAGTTCTTATCTCGTTATTATTTAATATTCTATTTAATCTTGCCTTTTCAACATTTAATATTTTTCCTCTTAACGGTAATATTGCCTGAAAATTACGGTCCCTACCCTGTTTTGCAGAACCTCCAGCTGAATCACCCTCAACAATATACAGTTCAGTATTTTCTGTATCTCTTGAAGAACAGTCAGCTAATTTTCCGGGTAAAGCTGTTGAAAATAAAGCATTTTTTCTTCTTGTTAGATCTCTGGCCTTTTTTGCAGCTTTTCTGGCTTTAGCGGCCTTAATACCTTTTTCAACAATAATTTTAGCAACAGAAGGATTTTCCTCCATAAAAGTTTTTAAATGTTGGGATAAAGCAGAATCAACAAAACCCCTTACTTCACTGTTACCAAGCTTTGTTTTAGTTTGACCTTCAAACTGAGGTTCTTCAATTTTAATATTGATTATTGCTGTAATACCTTCCCTGATATCTTCCCCAGTTAAGTTTTCATCTTTTTCTTTAAGTAAACCTTTACTTCTTGCATAACCATTAACCGTTCTGGTTAAAGCACTTTTAAATCCACTTAAATGTGTTCCACCTTCTCTTGTGTTAATATTATTGGCAAAACTAAATATTCGTTCCTTAAAACCAGAATGATATTGAAATGAAATCTCTACTTCATGTTTATCCCCAATTTCCTCAATATATACCGGTTCTTCAAATATTGGTTTTTTGTTTTTATTTAGATACTTTACAAACTGTACAATTCCACCCTCATAGTGAAAACTGTTCTTTTTAATATTTTCTTCATCTCTATTATCAGTAACATTAATTTCTATACCCCTGTTTAAAAAGGCCATCTCTTTAAACCTTTGAATCAATTTATCATATCTAAAATCTATTTCTTCAAAAATTTCACTATCTGGTTTAAAAGTGATTTTAGTTCCCGTTTCTCTATTTACTTCACACTTTCCAATTTTCTTTAGATCATAAACTGGAACTCCTTTTCTGTACTTTTGACGATATATATTTCCATCTTTCCACTTAATCTCAACCGTCATCCATTCAGATAAGGCATTAACTACAGATACACCCACTCCATGTAAACCACCAGATACTTTATAGCCTTCTCCATCAAACTTACCTCCGGCATGTAGTGTGGTCATTACTACTTCAACTGCTGGTTTATTAACCTTTGGATGAGTTTCAATTGGAATTCCACGACCATTGTCTGTTACAGTAACAATGTTATCTGGTTTAATTTCAACATTAATTTTATCACAGTAACCGGCCATAGCCTCATCTATACTGTTATCAACTACCTCATACACTAAATGTAATAAACCATCAAGGCTTGTAGATCCAATATACATTCCAGGTCTTTTCCTAACAGCTTCTAAACCTTCTAATACCTGGATATTATCAGCTTCATAACGTCCTTTTTCTAAATCTGCCATCATTATCCCCCAATTCTACTAAATAATCTCTTCCATCCTATTTTTAAGAGTTGTTGAAGAAATTATAGATAAGTAAATTTTTTCTCCTGTTAAAATATAAGATCTGGCTTCATCTTCAAAGTTGTTTATAATAAAGCCTTCCTCTCTTATTATATCAAAAAATTCTTGAGTAATCTTAGAGTCTTTGGTTGACTCCATATCTCCAATAAATACTACATCTTCTTTTTTTATCATATGGCCTTTGCCAATATGTAAAAACATAAAACTCACCTACCTTATACCTCAACTTTAACTTTCTGCAATAACTCCATCTTTTACATTAAAAATTTTACTTTTATTTTTATACGTTAAGTTATCGATATCATCTAAATCAGTTGTTGTTATTAATGTCTGTATTTTATCATTGATAATAGATAATAAGGTGTTTTTCCTTTTTTTATCAAGTTCAGAAAAAACATCATCTAAAAGTAAAACAGGATATTCTCCGCTTTCAGACTTCATAAACTCTAACTCTGCAAGTTTTAATCCTAAAGCAACAGTTCTTTGCTGGCCTTGTGATCCAAACTTTCTGACATTCATATCATTAATTTTAAAAATTAAATCATCTCTATGAGGTCCTGATAAAGTATATCCTCTTTCAAATTCATCATTTCTATCATCTTTTAATTTATTTAAAAATTCTTTTTTTATATTTTCCAAACTATAATTATTGTTAATATTTAAAGTACAATCATATTTAATAGATAAATTTTCACTGCCATTTGTTAGCTTTCTTTGAGAAAGTCGGGCTAAAATCTTTAATTTTTTTAATACTTCAAACCTTTTAAATAAAATTTTAGATCCTTTTTCTACTAATTTTTCATCCCATACTTCTAATAAATTTATATCTCTGTTTTTTTTATGGTACATTTTTTTTAATAAATTATTTCTTTGTCTTATTATATGGTCATATTCCTTTAATAAATGATAATAATAGGGATTTACCTGAGATATTTCTAAATCTAAAAATTTTCTCCTATTATTGGGCCCACCTTTAATAATCTTTAAATCCTCCGGAGAAAAAAGTATCACATTTAAATTACCAACTAAATCAGATATCTTCTCCAGAGGATTATTATTTATTTTTATTGATTTTTTTCTTCCTTCAATTTCATAAGATAATGTTAAATCATAATCTTTTTTAATTAATTTTAACTGGACTAAACCCTTATCTTTATCCCAATTGATTAATTCGCTGTCTCTATTAGTACGATGTGATTCCGTGGTTGCCATTAAATATACAGCTTCTAATAAATTTGTTTTCCCCTGAGCGTTATTTCCTATGAAAATATTCAAGTTAGAATTTAAATTTAAGTATGTTTTATCAATATTTCTATAATTTTTTAATAGTATCTTTTTTATATACATATCTTTATCCGCTCACTTTTAAAGTTTCCTCCAGACCATCTATATTAATCAAATCTCCATCTTTTAATTTTAATCCTCTTCTTTTTTCAATTTTGTTATTTACCCTTACCATTCCGGATTGAATTAACTCTTTTGCTTCTCCTCCAGTTGTAACAACATTTGCCCATTTTAAAAATTGATCTAATTTAATAGTTTCTGTATTTATATTAATCTTTTTCATAAATTTTTATTCTCCTTGGCTTTCATTACCAGGTCTAATTGGCATTATTAAGTATATATAATCATCACTTTTTTCCTTTTTAATAACTAATGGATTTAAAGATCCTATTAAATCTAATTTAACTCTTTCCTCATCAATTACTTTTAGAACATCTAGTAAATATGAAGCATCAACACTAATTTTATGGTTTTCCCCTTCTAATTGAATAGGTACTTCTTCATGTGCACTACCCGAATCTGAATCTTCTGATTCAATAATTATTTTATTATCTTGTGTTTTTAAACTAACAATATTAGAATCAAGTCTAGCAATTAAAGAAGCTCTTTTAACTGCTGAGTTAAGATAATCTTTATTAATAAGTACAGTAGAATTTTTTTCATCAGGTATAACCTGTTCAAAGTTAGGAAACTTACCTTCAATTAATCTTGATACTACAATAATATCATTAAACTCAAAACTGGCATAATTTTCATTAACCTTCATTTTTACTGTACCTTCTTCATTTAACAAATTACTAATTTCTTTGATTGTAGAACCAGGTAGTATAATATTAATTTTTTCATCTATATCATTATTATTATCAATTTTACTATATGCAAGGCGATATTTGTTTGTTGAGACCATTTTTATGTTCTTATCTTCAATTACCATTAATGCACCTGTTAATACTGGTTTGGTTTGATCATTTGATGTGGAAAACTCTACTTCTGTTATTATTTTTTTCAATTTTACAGCTGGAATTTCTAACTTAGTTGGAATATTAACATCTGGTAGTTGTGGATATTCTTCTGGATTATACCCGTTAATTTCAAATTTTGAATTTAAACAAGAAATATTTGCTTTGTATTTATCTAGATTAGCTTCAAAAATAATGTCTTCATCAGGTAGTTCTCGGATAATATTTTTTAAATGATTTGAAGGTAAAACAATTTTTCCTTCACTTTCAACTTCAGCCGGCACCCAGTTTTCAATTCCAATTTCTAAATCAGTTCCCATTAAATGAATACCTTTTTCTTTTGATGCTTCAATAAGTATACCTCTAAGTATAGGCATTGTATTACTTGAAGCACAGGCTCTTGTTGTTATATTCAGCCCTTGATAAAAGTCTTTCTTTGTAATTGTAAAATTCATCATGTAACCTCCTATGTATGTAGATAGTTATTCACAAAAAAAATAAATGATTATTATATATTTTATATATTTAAACTAGTAGTAATAGTAGTAGGGAGTGTGAATTTGTGTAAAAGTAGTTTTAGTACTGTAATCTTAATAGTTTAGCTATGTAGATAAGATGTATATAAAAAGGTAGCAGTTATACACATACCAACATATTAAATTGATTAACAATTAATCCACAGGATATTAACTTATTTATTAACATCTAAATTATGAATTATTAATACGCGAAATTATTTTATCAACTACATTTGAAAATTTACTGTCCTCTTCAATTTTTTCTTCTATTTTATTATAAGCATGGATTACAGTAGTATGATCTCTGCCTCCAAATTCTTCACCAATATGTGGTAAAGAAAGATCTGTTAGTTCTCTAGATAAATACATTGCAATTTGTCTTGGGAAAGCAATTTTTTGTGTTCTTTTTTTAGAAGTCATATCCTCATTTTTTAAATTATAGTAATCAACTACTACATCTTTAATTAAATCTATATTAACTTCTCTAGGTTCTTTATTTTCAACAATAAGATCCTTTAAAGCATTTTCAGCTAAATCTGTGTCAATATCTTTATCAACTAAGGAAGAATATGCAATTACCTTAATCAATGCCCCTTCTAGTTCTCTTATATTAGACTGTATATTATTTGCAATATAGATAATTACTTCATTAGGAACCTTTAGATTTTCCATATCTGCTTTTTTTCTCAGAATAGCAATTCTTGTTTCCAAATCAGGTTTTTGAATATCGGTTATTAACCCCCACTCAAATCTTGATCTGAGCCGTTCTTCTAATGTAGGTATTTCCTTTGGAGGACGGTCACTAGAAATTATTAACTGTCTATTAGCTTCATGTAAAGAATTAAAAGTATGGAAAAATTCTTCCTGTGTTCTTTCTTTATTAGCTAAAAACTGAATATCATCGACTAATAATATGTCTATATTGCGATATTTATTTCTAAATGAAGCAGTCCTATCATCTTTAATTGCATTAATAAGTTCGTTGGTAAATGTTTCTGAAGATACATATACCACCTTATTGTCCGGATTATGTTTTAAAATATAATGGGCAATAGCCTGCATTAGGTGGGTTTTTCCCAACCCTACATCACCATATAAAAATAATGGGTTATATGCTTTTGCCGGTGCTTCTGCAACTGCTAAAGCTGCAGCATGAGCAAATCTATTACCATTACCAACAACAAAAGAATCAAATGAGTATTTAGGATTTAAGTTTGTGTTAATATTGTATTCTTCTTCATTTTTATCTTTTATATTTTTTTTCTTTTCTTTATGATTACTCTCTTTTGATTTTGGTTCTTCTTCACTCTCATCATCTAAAAGCTCTTTAAGTTCTTCTTCAGTATAAAAACGGCATTTTAGATTTGAATCGGTTAAGTTTTGAATAACATCAGTGATCAATTGGTTATACCGTGTTTCTATCCAGTCTTTTATAAAATCATTTGGCACCTCTATCATAAGTATATTATCATCTTTCAAATCTACTGGTTTTGTGTTAGAAAACCAGGTTTTAAAACTAGGATTACTTAATTTATCTTTTATTTCATATAAAGTTTGATTCCAGATATGTTCTAACTCTTCTTGTGAAAATGCCATTTATATACCTCCTGCACAATTTTGATTAATACAGCATATTTATACAAGTTATCCCCAAAATATATTTTCAAAACGGACTTATCAACAGATTTGTGGATAAATACCACGGTTATCCACAATATTCAACTGTTTATAATCACCTTTATATTGGTAAATATGATATTTCTCATTAATATCCCTGTTAAAAATGATAATAATATTTCCACATAACGTTAATAAGTTGGATTATTATTAACATATTGTGAATAAATGTGGACAATAATGTGGATAACCAAGGAAAATGTGGATGGGATAGTCTTCAACTGTGAATAAATCAATTAACAAGGTGTGTAAATCTTGTAATCTTTATAAATTGTAGTTATAATAGTAATTATAGAAAATACAAAAATTATTTATTGTTGTTAATCATTAATATTTTAACAGATTATCAACAATTATTCAACATAAATTAGAAGGTTATAGCTTGTGGATAATAAGGTTGAAATAATTATAGATTAAAATAAATTATTTATTATTATTAATAATGTTGTATTATGATAAAATTCTTGACTCTAGATAATAAATAACATATAATTTAAACCGTATGAGAGTTGATATTATAATAATTTTTTATTACACTAGATTTGTAGGAGGAAATTATTTGGAAACCTTAAAACAAAAAAAAGATTTTCAAAAAGTTTTTAACCTTGGAAAATCTACTGCTTCAAAGTACCTTGTTCTCTATTGGAATCCAAATAAGTTAAATAATAACCGCTATGGCTTTTCTATAAGCAAGAGAATCGGCAAAGCGGTCGTTAGAAATAAACTTAAAAGGCGTTTAAAGGAAATTATTAGAACAAGATTAAATAATACTGCTTGTGGTTATGATATTATAATCATAGCTCGTAGACCTGTAAATAGTTTGGGATTTTCAGAAATTAAAGACGATTTAAAAAATTTGTATAAAAAGGCGGGTTTGATTGATAATTAGGGAAGTGAAATAATGAGTAAAATAATACTTTGGTTGATAAAAGGTTATCAAAAAGTAATATCTCCTTGGACGCCAAAAACATGCAGATTTCATCCTACTTGTTCAGAGTATTCTTATCAAGCAGTAAAAAAATATGGTGCATTAAAAGGTGGATTAAAAAGTGTTAAAAGAATATCTAAATGCCATCCCTTTAATCCGGGAGGTTATGATCCACTTAAATAAAAATTTGGGAGGAAAGAGATTATGTTTGGTTGGTTAATAAATGGAATTGTAGAAGCTTTAAAATTTTTGAATGGTTTTGTACATAATTACGGTGTTACTATTATATTATTTACATTAATAATTAAATTATTACTGTATCCTTTAACATCAAAGCAGACAAAATCAATGAAGGCAATGCAAGATTTACAGCCTGAAATGGATAAAATAAAGAAAAAGCATAAAGATGACAAAGAAAAACAGCAGCAAGCTATGATGGACTTATATAAGGAAAACAATGTTAATCCAGCAGCTGGTTGTTTACCAATGATATTTCA
>JBNJDV010000056.1:0-10671 GCA_051745185.1 Bacillota bacterium | reverse complement strand
TATTGAAGTAAAAGATGAAAATGATTCTAAGAAACCTCAAATAAGTACAGATAAAAATTCATATTCCAATGGTTCAGCCTGTCCGGAATGTGGACATGAGTTGGAACATGAAGGCGGGTGCTCAGTTTGTAGAAACTGCGGCTGGTCACACTGTGGATAAAAAATGTAATCTAATTAATTAAAACAAACCCTTTCATATTAAAATGGTATGAAGGGGTTTTTATATTTAATCATTTTACAGTTATATCAATCTAAACCATATTTCTTTAATGAATTACTAGTTTTAGAAGATTCTGGGCTGGATCTTTTATATATATATTGTCTTTTTCTTTTATTATTTTATATCCTAAATTTTTTAGTCTTTTAATACTTTTAATTCTAGATTTTTCGTTTGGAAAATGTATTGAAAAATATTTCATTCCTGCTGAATTTTCTGGTAGAGGATCTATTCCAACACCATTCCAAGTGTTTATAGCAATATGATGGTGATAACCTCCAGTAGATAAAAACAACACTGAATCTCCTACTTGCTGTACAACATTTAATCCCAAACCCTGAACATAAAATTCTTTTGCTTTTAATAAGTCATCTACATGAAGATGAATATGACCTATTATTGTTTTTGAGGGCATCCCTTTCCATTTATTATCATCTGTCATATCTAGTAAACTCTCATAATCTAATGGTCTAGTTATCATTTCAATCTTACCATTTTCTCGATTCCACTCACTACTTTTAAAATCAGAATAAACTTCGATCCCATTATCGTCTGGATCTTTAAGATATACTGCTTCACTAACCCCATGATCTGATGCACCAGCTATAGGGTAGTTCATTTCCTGTAGGTTTTTTATAAATAGACCTAAATAATACCTACTTGGAAGTAATAATGCATAATGATATAATCCTGTTCTTTTTGGAATCTTTTTAACTGTATCATCAAAATGAATTAATGTGACTATGGGTGTTGAGCCATCGACAGTTAATAATACTTTATTATTTTCTTCTTTTAATACTTCAAAGCCCATTATATTTTTATAGAAATAATAAGATTTTTTTAAATCTCTAACTTTAAGCACAATTTCTTTTACATATTTGTTTGCATTATCATGAAATTCATCCATATTATAATCTCCTCCCAAAATATTTCTTATTCTATTTATTATTATATCAAGGAAATTATATTTAAAAAAGTAAAGATATAACAAATAACGTGAACCTCCACTTTCAAATCTTGTTTTCGATTTGACAGTAAAGGTCACTATCTATATGAATGTGACCTATATCATTCCTTTTAATATATTGATTTGATATAATAATAAAAAAGGTGGTGGTGAAATGTATGATATCAGTATAATAGGTGCAGGTGTTGTTGGTTCAGCTATCGCTAGAGAACTTTCAAAATATAACCTAGACACTGCTCTTATAGAAAAAGAATCTGATGTTTCTACTGGTGCCTCAAAGGCAAACACAGGTATTGTCCATGGTGGTTATGTTGGAAAAGCTGGTACCTTAAAGGGTAAATTATGTATCAAAGGGAATAACCTTTATAAAAAATTAAATGACGAACTAAATTTTGGATACAAAAAAACAGGTGGCTTGGTTTTAGGTTTTGATAAAGAAGATGAAAAAGAACTTAAAAAAATTTATGAGAATGCACTAAAAGTAGGACACCCAAAAGAAGACATCGATATTATATATAGAGATCAGATTCTAAAAATTGAACCACACGTTAATAAAAATGTACAGGTTGCATTTTACTGTAAAAGTATAGGTGTTACTTCTCCTTTTGAAATGACTATAGCGTTAGCTGAAAATGCTGTCGACAATGGCATTGACTTAATGTTAGAATCTGAAGTTATAGACATAAAAAAGAAAAATAATATTTTTATAATCAAAACTAACAAAGGTACAGTTAAAAGCAGGTTTGTAATTAATGCTGCCGGTATCTATTCTGATAAAATAGCTGCTATGGTTAATGCAGATGATTTTACAATTACACCTATGCGGGGTGAATACATAGTATTTAGCAAAGATGAAGGACATTTAGTAAATACAGTTCTCTTTCAAACTC
The DNA here is from genome assembly GCA_051745185.1 of Bacillota bacterium. GTDB lineage: Bacteria > Bacillota > Halanaerobiia > Halanaerobiales > M55B127 > M55B127. The sequence continues at coordinate 8,597 of JBNJDV010000056.1, read as the reverse complement.
CTCAGAAAAATACAAAAGGAGTTGTTGCAACTACCACTACCCACGGCAACTTTATGATCGGGCCTAATGCTGAAGAAGTTGATAAAAAAGAAAATGTTGATACAACATTAAAAGAATTTAATTATATAATAGAACAGGCTAGAAAGTCAGTCCCTGGTTTTAATACAGATCAAATGTTAAAAACCTTTGCTGGTTTAAGAGCTAAAAGCAGTAAAGATGACTTTATCATTGAAGAATCTAGTGTTAAGAATTTTATTAATGTAGCAGGTATTGACTCTCCAGGAATTACATCTGCTCCTGCCATAGCTGATTATGTAGTTAAGATCTTAAAAAATATAGGATTAGAATTTAATAATAAGAAGAATTTCGATCCAGTTCGTCCGGCAATTTCAGTTCACAAAGATGATACATTTGCTGGTGAAATAGACCATCAAGACCCTTATAAAAATATTATCTGCCGCTGTGAAACTGTAACTGAAGCTGAAATCATTGATGCCCTTCACAGATCAATACCGATAAAAACTACAGATGCTATTAAAAGAAGGACCAGAGCAAAAACAGGAAAGTGTCAGGCTAACTTCTGTGAAAGCAGGATAAAAGAGATTATATCCCGAGAACTGAATATACCAATTGATAATGTAAAAAACAGAGATGAAAAACATAAACCTAAAAGAATTGATATTAATAAAATAAAAAAACACAGGATGTTTTGTTATCAATGTCAAGAAGCTGGTGGACAAAAGGGATGTATTACTCAGGGTATTTGCGGTAAAGAGGAAGATACAGCAAACTTACAGGATCTTTTAATCTATGTTTTAAAAGGTATCTCAGTTTATTTAAAGGAACTTAAAAATAATAATATAAAAACACCAGAAATCGATTATTATATTATAGATTCTCTTTTTTCTACAATTACTAACTCAAACTTTGATAATAAAATGCTGCTTAATAAAATTAAAGATGGGCTAAAATATAAAGACAACTGTTGGAATCAAATCCAAAAAAATAATATCAAATTGGAAGAAAATCATTTTGAAGCTGCAGCCTGGAATGAAAAAAATGAAGATGAGTTCTTCAACAAGGCAAAAAAAGTTGGAGTATTAACTGAAATGGATGAAAATATACGATCTCTAAAAGAGATAATAACCTATGGACTTAAAGGTATAGCAGCATATACTGAACATGCATACCATTTAGGTTATAAAAACAAAGAAATTTTTGATTTCATTCCCAACACTTTAAATGAAATCACTAAAGATAATTTATCTCAAGAGAAACTACTGGAGCTTGTACTAAAAACTGGTGAAATAGGTGTTAAAGCAATGCAACTTTTAGATAAGGCAAATACTGAGTCTTTCGGTAATCCAGAAATTTCAGAAGTAAACTTAGGTACAAATGATAGACCAGGCATTCTAATTAGCGGCCATGATTTAAAGGATATGGAAGAACTTCTTATACAAACAAAAGATAGTGGAATAGATATCTACACACATGGAGAAATGATGCCTGCTAACTACTATCCCAAACTGAAAAAATATGACCATTTTGTAGGTAATTACGGTAGCTCATGGTGGAATCAAAGAGAAGAAATTGAAAGCTTTAATGGACCGGTACTTTTTACAACCAACTGTATAGTTCCTCCCTGGCCGAGTAATACCTATCAGGACAAATTATTTACTACTAATGCAGCTGGTTTTCCCAATACAGTCCATATCAAAAGAAATAAAAAAGGTAAGAAGGATTTTAGTCCAATAATTAAAATGGCTAAGAAGTGTGAACCACCTAAAGAACTTGAAAAGGGGAAAATTGTTGGGGGTTTTGCACATGGTCAAGTTTCAAAATTGTCTGATGAGATTATTGAAGCTGTTAAGAATAAAAAGATCCATAGGTTCTTTGTTATGGCCGGTTGTGACGGAAGGTTTAAGGAAAGAAAATATTATACTAAATTTGCAAAAATATTACCTAAAGATACCATTATCTTAACAGCAGGTTGTGCTAAATATAGATATAACAAATTAGACCTTGGAGAAATAGATGGTATTCCACGCATACTAGATGCTGGTCAGTGTAATGATTCTTATTCTTTAGTTAAGATAGCTCAAGAGCTAGCAGAAAAATTGGATATTGAAGATATAAATCAACTACCATTATCATTTAATATTGCCTGGTATGAACAAAAGGCAGTAATTATATTTTTAGCATTACTGTCATTAGGTATAAAAAATATTAAGCTGGGTCCAACCCTACCAGCATTTTTTTCAAAAAACATCGAAAAAGTAATAAAAGAGAAGTTCAATATCAGTACTATAGGCTCAGTTGAAGAAGACCTTAAATATTTTTTAAGATAAAAAGGCAGCTAATTAAAGATATCAAAAGATTATTCAACATCATAATCATCTTTATCTAAGTTAATAGAATCAGAATTATCTATATTCTCTTCACTTTTTTGTTTAGATTGATACTTATCCATCATCCTCTTTAAAAAAGGCCATAAAACAACAAAAACTGCAATATCATCAATTTGACCGGCTACAGGAATAAAATCACTAACAAAATCAAAAGGAATAATTAAATAGATAACTGGTAGTAATAAAAATAGTTTCTTATACCAAACTACATTTTCATCTTTCATAAAATTATATACTCGCATTAACACAGAAAGTATTCTCATAATTATTATCCCTTTCTTGCAGTTATTAAAAACAAATAAGAGAAAATAAAAACCAGTGGCAAAAACCACTGGTTTTAGTTTTTTTATTTATTATTGATCTTTAAACTTCTTCCAGTCGCTTAAAAAACTATCTAAGCCGGTATCTGTTAGTGGGTGTTTGGACATCTTTTCAATAACGCTAAAAGGTATTGTGGCAATATCTGCCCCTGCTAATGCTGCCTGTTTAACATGTAAAGGATGTCTAATACTTGCAGCTAATATTTCAGTTTCAAAACAGTAATTATCATAAATAGTTCTAATTTCATCTATTAGTTCCATTCCATTTTGAGCCCTATCATCTAATCTACCAATAAACGGACTTGCATAAGTAGCTCCTGCTTTGGCAGCTAATAATGCTTGATTAGCAGAAAATATTAATGTCACATTTGTCTTTATACCTTCTTTTGAAAGTGTTTTTACGGCCTTAAGCCCATCAATTGTCATTGGAACTTTTACTACAACATTGGAAGCTAATTCTGCAAGTTCTCTAGCCTCTTCAATCATGCCCTCAGCATCAATACTTACAACTTCTGCGTTTACAGGTCCATCAACTACTTCACAAATTTCTTTTATTCTGGTGTGAAAGTCGATATCTCCTTCTTTTGAGACTAAGGAAGGATTTGTAGTTACCCCATCTATAACACCAAAACTTGCAGCAGTTTTTATCTCTTCTAAATTGGCAGTGTCAATAAAAAACTTCATATCTTTCACCTACCTTTTTTATATTATTTGTTATATATTATATCATAGATAAGTTGAATATTAAATTCTACTCTAAATATCCCAGGCTTTTTAAGCGTTTTTTTATCATTTTAATTTCTTCATTTGATAGTTCTTCTCTAGATTTACTAATTTCTTCATTATTCATCTTATGGTTTGATACTAAATCTCTAAGAACATATACTATAAATTCTGTGACACTGTTAAAACCTGAATTATCAATTATTTTGTTTATATTTTCATATAAATTTCTGGGAATTTTAATGGTAGCTTTGTTATCACCCATTTAAAATACCTCCATATCTTTATTTATTATAAAAGACCGTTCTCTTCTAAGTAGTTTATAACAGTTTCTGCACTTTCTTGTACTGATTCCTGATCAGTTCTTAACTCAATATCTGGGTTTTTTGGCTCTTCATAAGGATCAGAAATACCAGTAAAGTTTTCAATTTTACCTTCTCTTGCCTGTTTATATAGACCTTTAACATCTCTTTCTTCACATACTTCAAGAGGTGGGTTTACAAAAACCTCTACAAACTCACCAACTTGGCTAATTTCACTGCGAGCATAGTCGCGTGCTGACTGATAAGGTGAGATAAATGAACAAAGTGTTATTATATCATTATCTGTAAGAATTTTTGCAACAAAAGTATTCCTTTCAATATTTTTATTTCTATCTTCTTTTGTAAATCCTAAATCTTTTGTTAATTTTTCCCTAACAATATCTCCATCTAATCTCTGTATATAGTAACCTCTATCCTTCAGTTGTTTTTCTACTTCTAGAGCAACCGTTGTTTTTCCTGCTCCACTTAAACCAGTAAACCATACTGTAACACCTTTAGCTCTTTTTTTCATAATTAATTACTCCCTTCAAAATTATATAATTTATTATTTATTTTCCGCCATTCCTCTAATTAAAACATCTGCAACCTCAGGACGAGTCATCTCCTCAGGTGGTCTTTTACCTTCTCTAAGAAGCCTTCTAACTTTAGTTCCACTTAATCCTATATGATTCTCACTATCATGTGGGCATGTTTTTGTAGTAGCCATTGATTTACATTCTTTACAGTAAAATGAATATTCAAATCTTAAGGGTGTAATACCGATTTCTTCTTCAGTAAAGTTATCAAACATTTTTTGTGCTTCATATGTTCCATAATAGTCCCCTACACCGGCATGATCTCTACCTACTATAAAATGTGTACATCCGTAGTTTTTACGGCAGAGAGAATGAAACACGGCTTCTCTAGGGCCTGCATACCTCATAGCTGCAGGAAAAACAGCTAAAAAGGTCCTTCCTTTGGGATAAATTTTATCCATAACTACTTCATAACTTTCAATTCTATACTCAACAGGTATATCACTGCTTTTAGTTTCTCCAACTAATGGAGATAATAATAATCCGTCTACAATCTCTAAAGAACACTTTTGTAAATATTCATGTGCTCTATGGATTGGATTTCTAGTTTGAAAACCAACAACTCTATTCCAGCCTTTTTGTTCAATATGTTCTCTTACATCTTTTGGATCTAATCTGTATTCGTTAAACCTTTTATGACTTATTCTTTTTAAAAGTTTAATTTCTCCCCCGAGGTGATATTCCCCTCTGCTGTAGACATTTTTTACTCCGGGATGTTCATCAGAAGTAGTTTTATAAACCTCTTTAGCTTCTTTTTCTTGATCATATCTATAGATATCCTGAACATTCATAACTGCATATACTGTATCTGACTTATCTGTAAGGGCTATCTCGTCACCTTTATTAATATTTTCTACTTCTTTTTGATTAACTCCTAAAACAACTGGAATTGTCCAGACAGTGCCGTCTGCTAATCTCATATTTTCAACTACACTATTATAGTCCTCTTCATTCATAAATCCTTCAATTGGACTATAAAGTCCTGTAGCAATATTTTCTGTTTCTGTTAAATCCCTTTCACTTAACTTTAAATGATACATATTTTCTGAATGTGATAAAAGTGCTTCTTTCATTGAATCATCAACGATTTTATTAACTAATTTGCCGCCATGTGCTTCTATCATTATTTGTTTTAATACCTCCCGATTATAAACACTCTAATAATATATACAATGAACACTCCTATAGTCCTCTTTTATTCCAAAAAAAAATTATATTCTTTCTTTAAGCTTTTCTACATATCTATCAGGCAGTCGTATATCTCCTAAATTAACCCCAGGAGAATTATCACCATGAAAATCAGATCCACCAGTAATTAATAAGTCTAACTCTAAAGCTATCTTCTTATAATGTTTTTTTGTTTGATCATGGTGTTTAGAATGATAAACTTCTAAACCTAAAAGGCCATTATCTTTTAGCTCTTTAATATCCTGTTTATCCATTGGTTCACCGTGATTTATAAAGACTGGATGAGCTAATACAGGTATACCACCTGTTTTTAAAATTAAATCAATAGCTTCTTTGGGGCTTAACTTATACTTTTTAACATAAGCATTACCACCATTAGCAATATATTGATCGGTAAAAGCATCTTTCATCTCGTTGATATAACCTCTTTTTACCATCAGTTTTGCAATATGTGGACGTCCGATATAGTCATCACCTGCCATATTTTTAACTTCTTCAAAGGTTATATTTACATTCTGTTTATTTAACAGATCAACCATCTTTTGAGCTCTTATTTTACGAGAATCAAAAATCTTTTTAACTTTTCTTCTTAATAATTCATTTTCATGATCAATAAAATATCCCAAGATATGGATTTCGGCATTTCCTTCAAAAGTTGAAAATTCTATAGCGGGAATAACCTCAATATCCTTATCTTTCGCATATTCCAATGCGGGGTTGATTCCATCTAGGGTATCATGGTCTGTTATTGCTATTGTACTGAAATTATTTTCTTTTGCCATATCTACTATTTCTTGTGGTTTATTACTTCCGTCAGAAAATATTGTGTGTATATGAAGATCTGCACTCAATTTTACTCCTCCTTATATATTTTAAATCCTATTGTTTATCTTATACCAAATTAGTCCAACCCATTCATGTACTGCCTGCATATTAGCTCTAAGAGAACCTCGATTAGGTAAATAATCCAGCCAGGACAACTTATGACTGTATGCATAATTAGAAACAACAGGTATGTAATTAACTCCTATATTATCAAAAACTCCTTTTGATCTCTTCATATGGATTGCTGAAGTAACTAAATATATTTTTTCATAGTTGTTTTCAGTTAACCAATCCTTTATCATTAATCCGTTTTCATAAGTCGTTCTAGCCTTGTTTTCCTGAATAAAATCTATCCCGTCAAAGTTGTTTACAAAGTTTAAAGCTATTTCTGACTCACCTGTATCTTGATATCCAACACCTACACCCCCTGAATATATTAAGGGCATGTTATTATCTTTAGAAATTAAAATACCTTTAATTAATCTATCCCTACTTATAGATGAAAGTTCACTTTTGTTTTCTGTTACATTATAGTTTATACCTCCACCGAGAACTACTACAGGTATTTCTTCTATTTGATTTTGATTAAATCCATCAATATTGGATGCATAATTTTGTAAAGGTAGTACAAAAATATGAACACCTAAACCAGTAAATGTTATAATCATTAGCAAAACTGTAAAACCAGAAATTATTTTTATTATATTAGACCAACTGATTTTGAGTAAATAAATGAATATTATTATATTAAGCAATAAAAAAATTCCGGGTAAAGTTACAAAAGATGATATGATCTTTTCTACTGCTAATAACATTATTCACCAATCACTTTCACAAGTACGCGTTTTTTCCTTTTGCCGTCAAACTCACCATAAAAAATTTGTTCCCAGGGTCCGAAGTCCAGTTTACCATCTGTAATTGCTACCACAACTTCTCTGCCCATAATTTGTCTTTTTAGATGGGCGTCAGCATTTTCTTCAAAACCATTATGATCATATTGAGAAATAGGTTCATGAGGTGCAAGTTCTTCTAACCACTTTTTATAATCATTATGTAATCCCGGCTCATCATCATTAATAAATACACTTGCAGTTATATGCATTGCATTTACCAAACAAAGTCCTTCTTTTATTCCACTTTTATTAACTACCTGTCTAACATCATCAGTAATGTTTATTAATTCAACTCTTTTATTTGTATTAAACCAAAGATATTCTCTTAAAGATTTCATTAATCCCACCTCAATTTTAATTGTATTGTAATTATTATAAGATAAATAGTAAATAAGAACAAGTATTAAAAAAAGCCCTCCTGTTTTTTATTAACAAGAAGACTTTTATTTAAAATAAGTATTTTTTTGTGAACTCTCATAAGGAAGTATTAAGCTAATCATTAATCTAATCCCTCCTCTTTACTTAATTTTTATTAATCTTAATATTATTGTTCCTTATGGAGTCTTTATTTTCTTTTTTATAATCCATTATTTCTTTATTAAAGTAATCTTTTAAGTCTGGCATAATCTATCACATCCTTTTAAATTTTTATAAACCCATTATTTTATATGATTCTAATCTAGCATTTTCTCTACGATCTTGTTTTGCCATATTATTTATACTTCTATCTTCTAACATGAAGAACTTTTTTAATGAACTCATCTAAATTCCCCCTTTTTAACTAAAGTATCTGACTTTTATACTTTTCAATTCGAGTATTTTCACTTAATCTGTTTTTTCTATCTTCTTTATATTCTCTGTTTCCTATTGAAAAATAGTTTTTATTAAACATCTTGACCACTCCTTATTATTTTTTTAGACTAAAAATACTGGTTGATATACTCATCAGTAATTCTTCTGGTTTTCTTGTTTAGCTTAATTTCTTCTCGATAATTTTTGTTTTCAATCATTTGAAATTCTTGATTTGTATTTCTCATATTTAACACCTCCTTTGTTAATCTATTATTAGTATAACTCTTTATTTTATATTTGTCAAGTAATTTTTTAATATATTTAATAATTTAATTAAATATTTTAATTTTTATATTAACTTTATTAATTTTTAGGGCTTTTAAAAGCCTTTTTGGCTCTTTTTTTCGATATTTTTTATTTATTTATTAACTTTTTTAACTTAATCATTAATTTTTTTATATTTTTACAATAAAAATATCCCTTTAGTAAAAACCAAAGGGATATTCTTCAATAATATATTTATTAAAAACAACTTTTTAATATATATCTT
>JBNJDV010000055.1:0-10977 GCA_051745185.1 Bacillota bacterium | reverse complement strand
TTCAAACTAACCTAGTAATATAGATTGAGCTTTAATCTATATGAAGTAGTTAGAAGCTCCATCTAAATCTTATTTTTGATTTAGGTGGAGAGGTTCACTTAACGAACAATTAGATTAATGTTAAAGTGTATTAATGTATTTCTTAAAGAATAGTATCTTTGAGGAGGGAATATGATGAGAAAACTATTATTAGCTGTTGATGGATCAAAAAGTTCTCACAAAGCTGCAAAGAAAGCTGCTGACCTAGGAAATGCAATGGACTGTGAAATAACTATTATTACTGTATTAGATATTTCCACATTAGAATTAAGTGAAATTCAATCTTATAGACCAATAGATTCATTAGAAGATCTTATTAAAAGAAACAAAAAAGAACTTCAAAAAAAGGGAGAAAGTATTTTAAAAGAGGCTGCAAAGTTTTTTGATAAAAAAGATATTGAAGTAAAACAAGTTTTAGAATATGGCGACCCCGCAGATATGATTTGCGAATATGCTGAAAAAAATGGTTTTGAAATAATTGTTCTAGCAGATAAAGGTATTGGAGGAGTTAAAAGATTCTTCCTCGGCAGCATAAGCGATAAAGTAATAAGACATGCCAAAACGTCAGTATTAGTAGTTAAATAATCATTATAATTTATCCAATAAGAAATATAAAGATTGAGGAGATAACTATGTCTAAAGTATATTTCTTTTTAAAGTTGTTAAAATATCTAAAAGATAAAAATGTAAAATGGACACATAAAGTATTTTTTATACTCCCATTTTTATACGCAGTATCACCAATTACAATTATCCCATACTATTTTTTTCCTTTAGCAGGATTATTAGATAATATTTTTGTACTTCTTGCGGGAATCTATTATATTAAAAAAACAATAGATGATTATGACCCAAACAATTCCAATAAAGATTCAAATAAGAAAAAAGATAATGTTATTGATATTAATAGGGATGATTATGATGTTAATTAATTTTTAATAGAAATCATTAAATAAGAAAAGAGGTGTGTGAATGAGGGTTGGGAATTTGTTTGGAGGAACATTATTAGGTATCATACTGATTTTAATAGGACTATCAGCATTATTAAGGTCGTTTGATATTAATATTCCATTTGGAAGAATTATAATTGGTATTTTAATAATTTATGTAGGAATAGTAATTTTATTTGGTGGTAGTGTAATTAATACAGATGAAAACATAGTAATGTTTGGAGAGTCTAATATTAGAGTAGGGGATTTTATTGAAGATGAATATAATGTAATTTTTGGTAGAGGTGTTATAGATCTAAGAGATGTTAATCTTGAAAACTTAGATAATAGAATTGAAATAAATACAATATTTGGTTCAAGTGAAGTACTTTTAGATTCAAGTAAACCTATTAGAATTGATGCTTCATCAGTATTTGGTCAGGTTAGATTACCTAATGGAAACTCAGTATCGTTTGGAGATTTAAAATATAATAACATAACTGATGAAACAAATAAAACTATCTATTTAAAATCAAGTGTTGTATTTGGAGAATCAAAAATAAGATTTGTTAAGTAAGCAGTAATAATAAAATATAAAAAAGAGAAGGTGACCTATTGAAACTATATGATTTAACACAACCAATTGGAGTTTCAACTCCACCATGGCCTACATTTAAACCGTTTGAAATGAAATACTTTAAAAGATTATCTACAGAAAGAGTTAACGGACAGATAATTAAAACGCCAAATCATATTGGAACTCATTTAGACAGTGAAAGACATTTTTGGACTGCTGGTCGTGATATTGCAAGCATACCTCTAGAAGATCTATATGGAGAAGGAGTTATTGTTGATTTAAGTGATGAACTTAATGACTATGATATCTATACCTCAGAGATGATAGAAAATAAAGTTGAAGTGAAAGAAAATGATATCTTAATTATTAATACAGGTTATCATAGATATAGTTGGGATCAAAAAGAGGCTGATGAAGAACGCTATTTTATGAAACATCCCGGCCCTAATATGGAATTTGCCTACTGGGCAATCAAGAAAAAATTAAAATGGATCGGAGTCGACTGTGGTGCTGCAGATCATCCTATGAATACAGTTTGTAGAACTTTAAGACCTGATCTTGCAAAAGAAGCAGAAAAACACCTTGGAAAACCTCTTGATGAAGTATTTAATCATAAAGATAGTAGACAGTTTATGCACACCAAGTTATTTCCAGAAGGTATTATACATGCTGAAAACTTAGGTGGAGAAATTGATAAACTATCCAATAGAAGATTAGAAATTGGAATATTTCCCTGGAGAGGTATAGATATGGAGGCATGTATTTCAAGATGTGTTGCATTTGATAGATAATTAGTCTTAAAACAAAATAGCTCCTAAATATCTGGGAGTTATTTTGTTTATTTAATTAAAATACATAAAAAAGGACAGATCTAAAATGGATCTAAAAAAAATCAGTTGGAAAAAACCAGCAATTTATATTATAGTATTTCTATCAATAGTTTTTTCTTTGAAAATATTTATATTTACATTAACTCCTTTCTTTTTGGCTTTGTTATTAACACTTATCATTGATAAACCTGTATGTCTATTATCAAAAAAGATCCCAAGAAATATCGCTGTATTAATAATGATTTTAATAGTAATAACAATATTGATTTTACTTTCAATTTTTATAATAACTAATACTGTATATGAATTAATTTATCTTTCTAGATATCTCCCGCAATATAGGGATAAAATAGTTGAATTTATCGATGATCTACTGCTAAAACAACAAGAACTTTTTGATAGGATGCCTGATATAGTTTCCAATGTTTTAAGTAGAATTTTGGATAATGTATATAGAAGAGGAGAAAGCTTAGTCTCAGATACGATCAATTGGTCCTTAAATTTAACACTATATATACCGGGTTTTATAATTATTTTACTTTTTACAATTATAACTACCTTTTTCTTAAGTAAGGATAAAAGGTTAATTTTAAAATATATAAAGTCAAAGGAAAAAATTGCTCGACTATTAGAATCCAGTATTGTAAAAGATATATTTAGTTATCTTAAGGTACAACTACTTATTATTTCAAATACAACAATTTTAACTGGTATTACATTTTCGCTTTTAAACTATCCTTATGTAATATTAATAGCATTTTTATGCGGTATTTTAGATCTGATACCGGTGATTGGACCTGGAGCTTTACTTTGGCCTTTAGTTGCATATAATATTATATCAGGTAATGCAAGAACAGCAGCAATAATATTCATTCTTTATTTAATATTACTTAGTGCCAGACCATTTCTTGAGAGTAAGGTTTTAGGGAAAAACATTGGTGTTCATCCATTAATATTATTATTTGGGATTTATGTTGGATTAATAACTCTAGGTTTACAGGGTATAATAATAGCACCATTATCAATTATTACTTTTAAAGCACTATTGAAAACAGGTTTAATACCTGAAAAGTATTAAATAATAAATGTAAGTCTGAAATTTAAAATAAATTTCATTAATACAAATTAAATTATTTAATAAAACTACTCTTTTAAATGAGAGTAGTTTCTTTAATTTAAAAAAGGAATAATTGTGAAATCAAAGAAGTAATAAATGAACAAAGCCAATTAAATAAAGGGAGGTTAATTATCATTAAATCTTATATAGCACGTCAGCCCATCTTTAACAATGATGAATCTGTGTTTGGATATGAACTTCTCTATAGAGATAATGCTCAAAGTATTAATAGTATTTTAAATGATGACACTGCAACATCCCAAGTTTTAATAAATAGTTTTAGTACAATTGGGATTGAAAATATAATACAAAACAAAAAAGCTTTTATAAACTTTACAAAAAACCTCCTTAACAAAGAGATTCCAATAATATTAGACAGTGAAAAAATAGTTATTGAAGTATTAGAAAATGTTGAAGTTAATGAAAAGATGGTTGAAGTATTAAAAAACTTACGCAAAAAGGGATATATAGTAGCATTAGATGATTTTGAATATAATAAAAGTACTATCCCCTTTTTAAAGATTGCTCATATTGTTAAAATTGACTTTTTAAATACAGATAAAGGCCAAAGAAAATTAATTGAATGTATTGCAGATAAATATAATGTGCAACTTTTAGCAGAAAAAATAGAAACTAGAAAAGAATTTGACGATGCAAAAGATATAGGATATTCACTTTTCCAAGGATATTTTTTTAAAAAGCCGGAGATCTTAGAAGGCAATTCTATACCTATATATCCAAATAACTATTTTAAAGTAATTAAAGAACTAAACAAAGACAATCCTGATTTTAATAAAGTTACTAATACAATAAAAAATGATATGTCTTTATCATATAAACTTATAAAGGTGATCAACTCTGCAGCTTATGGGATTAGATCAGAAGTTAAGTCGATTAAACAAGCCTTAGTTTTATTAGGAATTGAAGAATTAAAAAAATGGCTTCACCTTATGGTAATTAAAAATATTGCTCAAGATGAACCAAAAGAAATTATGAGGACATCTTTAGTTCGTGCTAAAACAGCTGAAAAAATTGCTGGAATATTAAATGAAGATGTAAATTCATCTGAACTTTTTATGGTAGGCCTATTTTCAATGTTAGATATTTTAATGCATAGGAGTATGGATGTTGTTTTAGAAGATTTACCAATTTCTACAAATATAAAAAGTGCTATCAAAGGAAATAATAACAGTATTTATTCTGATGTTTTAGATCTAATAGTTGCTTATGAAGAGGCTAATTGGACAGTTGTAGATAAATACTGTGATAAGCTAGATATTGAGGGTAATTTCTTAATCAATGCATTTTTATCATCGATAGACTGGGGAGAAGAAGTTTTATCTTTTTAAATCAGATATAAATTATTTCAATAGGAGATGTATTTAATGAAAATTAGTGAGTTTTCCAATAAATATAATATAAGTAATGATACAGTAAGATACTATATGGAATTAAACTTGATAGTTCCGGTAAAAAAAGGTGGTCATTATTATTTTGATAAAGACTGTGAAGAAGATATAAAAGAAGTGCTAAGGTTAAAAGAGATGAACTTTACCTTACAGGAAATTAAAGAAATATTTAATTTTAAAAGAATTGGTAAATTAACTCCTTATCAAAAAAACAGCTATTATCAAAATTTATATAAAAATAAAATTGCTGAAATAAAAAAAGATATAAAACAACTAAAATCAGCAAAGGATTCTTTAAAAGAAGAAATTAAATTTTTAAAAGAAAATAAAATTAAAGAGAATAATAAGTTTGGGATTAATCTAGATGTATTATATTTTTTCAGCTGCCCGGACTGTAAAAGCAGTTTAAAACTGTCAGCTGATAAAGTTATTGATAATCAAATCTTAAACGGTCAACTAAGCTGTGAATGTGGATATTTTGCAGATATTGAAGATGGTATAATAATCAGCAACAATGTTAATATTAACGATAAAGATATAGAAAGCGAACATATCGAAAAGTATATTAAAGAAACTGATCCAAAACATATTGACGAATCATATAATAGTCTTGAATGGTTAAAAAAAGAACTCTTTGAAGAAGACCTAGAAAATAAGGTTATTGTGGAACCTGGGTCTGGTTTTGGATATTTTTTAAGACAGGTATATGATAATTTGCCGGAAAGTTCATATTATATATGTGTTGACAATAATCATGAACTTAATAAGTACTTGAAAAGTTTATTAGAACTTTCCCCCAAAAAAGCAAATATAATTTTTATTACAGCTAATTTACCAGATATTCCTCTCAAAGAAGATATTACTGATATTATTGTTGATTTCACAGGAACTACTAACTACTGTTTTAATAATAAAAACTTCCTACCGATAGAACTTCAAAGATACTATAAAGATAATATTGTATATATTGCAGCATTTATATTATATAAGAAGTTCGGTTTTGAAAATATTATAGATCCTTTATTTAGAGAAAACTTTAAAATTGAAAACATAAAAAAGAAATTCAATGAAAATCAGTTTAAAATAATCAAAGAATATAACTCAAAAATATTTAAGATAGATAAAAGCTTAGGGAAATATGAAGATTATGCTCAAGAAGGTGACAAAATTTTTTCTTATCAGATAAAAGCAAAAAGATAAAGTATACTCCACCTTTTGTTATAATTTATTGATTAAGATTTTAAATTAATCCTTGTGATGGACTATCCCCAATATATTAAACTTATTTTATAATAAACTTTATACGGGGGAGATAATAGTGAAAAAAAATTATTTAAAGGAATATGTATTACTAGTATTAAGGATTGATAAATTATTCAAAAAAGAAGATAGTTTTTATATTGATGCTTATATTGGACCTGAGAGTTTAAAAGCCCATGTAGAAAATGAAGACTTTTCTAAACCAGTAAAATTAATTGAAGAGACAAATAAACTTTTAAATAATTTAGACGATATGGATTTTGAAGTTAATAGAAAAAAATTTCTAAAAAAACATCTCTTGGCTTTTAAAACAATATTACAAATATTAAATGATGATAATATGGATTTTAAAGAACAGGTTAAAAATATTTTGGATGTTAATATAGTATGGACTGATGAAAAAGAGTTTGAAGAGGGACTGAAATTATTTGATATTGGTTTGCCGGGTTGTGGAAATCTAAATAGCAGATATAATGAATGGTTGCAAAGAAATACTTATTCTTTCCAAAGCGGTAAACATATGTTAGAATTTATTGATGATTTGATAAAAGCAATTAGAAACTTTTCAAAGCATATTGTAGATTTACCTGAAGATGATCATGTTTTGATTGATTTAGTATCTGATAAAAATTATGGTGCATCAACTAGATATATTGGAAATTATAATTCTAAATTAAATATTAATAAAGATATTCCATTTAATTTTTTTCAAGCAGTTCCATTGATTGCACATGAACTGTATCCTGGACATCACACAGAATTTTGTATAAAGGAAAAACATCTTGTTAAAGAAAAAGATTATTTTGAAAGTAGAGTATTTTTATTAAATAGCCCACAGTTAGTAATCACTGAAGGTATTGGTGAAGTAGCTTTTGACATGATTTTTTCTAATGATTCTTTTTTAGTTTACTTAAAAAATGAAATTTATAAAAAATACAATATTAAAATTGGTGATGTTGATTTAAAAAGTATACTCAAGGCATCTAGAATAAATTCAATTGATCAAATTGGCAATAATGTAGTAATGATGCTTGAAGCAGGTCGATCTGAGGATGAAATAAAAAGTTATGTAAAAAAATATACTCTACAACCTGATTTTATGATAGAGCATCTTTTATCTAATATTAAAAGTTCTAAATTTAAAAAGATTTATTCTACGGCATATTATCAAGGGAAAAAATTGGTACAGGATTACTTAAATGAAGGGAATCAAAAGAAAAGATTTAATAAGTTGTTAAAAACACAGTGTTATCCAACAATGTTAAGAGAATAATAAAAAGCTGTTTTTAAGATGGGGCTACCCCCATCTTTTTACTTTAAATATTAAAAAAAAGTTTAAACAAATACTTGTCATAGAGTTTCCTCCATTATATATACTGAATTTAAGTTTAAAAATGGAGGGGTTAACATGTATCAGAAAGTAATTTCATTGATAAGAAGCAGTATAATTGAAGAAGAAAACCAAAATTTGTTATTATTTCTTTCAGGGAAGTCAATATCATTATTTGGTACTGCAATTTACACATTTGTAGTTGGCCTATATTTATTAAATACCACAGGTTCAGGTCTTAGATTTGCTACAAATATTGTGCTATACACAATACCAATTGTATTTATTAATCCATTTGCAGGGGTTTTAGCAGATTATGTTTATAAAAAATATTTGGTTGTAGGTTCAGATCTAATTAATGGATTATTTTTAACAGTAGTCTATTTTATTGCAACTAATTTTGGTTTAAATACCTTATTAATATATTTAAGCACTTTTTTAATGACAGTTTTTTCTGTTTTTTTTAATATAGGAATCGAAGCTGCAAAACCTAATTTAGTATCAGATAAAAAATTAGTAAAGATAAACTCCTTTGCAAGAATTATAGAATCGATGTCACATCTAATGGGACCTATATTAGGGGGCTTAATATATACATTAATTGATACAAAGACTTTTATATTAATAAATGGTATGTCATTCTTATTAGCCGGAGTTATAGAACTATTTATTAATTATAGTTATAATATCGACAACAAAGTAATAAATGAACAAGAAAATAAAAGTACATATATTAAATTAAAGGAAGGTTTTGAATATATATTTACTAGACCTCAGCTTAAAGTATTAGTATATATATTTATTTCTCTAAATTTCTTTTTTAACTTTACCATTATCGTACCAATACCATATTTGTTAAATACAATCTGGGATGTTGATTCTTATGTTTATGGAATTGTTCAAAGCGGTTTACCAATAGGTATGATACTGGGTGCTGTATTAATAAAAAAATTATTGATGTTAACAAATTATGATGCAATCTTAAGAAATATAGGTTATTATACTGGAATTGGAGTATTTTCTTTTGTTTTACCCTTATTATTATTTAGTAACAAACCCAGTCAGCTCTTTATTATCATCTATTATACTTTGCTTATGATAATGGGAGGTATCATTGTATCATGGGTTGATATACCATCAAGTGTACTTATTCAGACTGTTGTTCCTAATAATATTCTAGGTAGGGTAATAAGTGTAAAGTTTAGTATTATAAAGATAATTGTACCAATTTCTTTAATATCTTCAGGACTTTTAATAGAAACAGTTCCCATTATTTATATTTTTATTTTCGGAGCTTTCTTTTTTACAATATTTAATTTATATATCTTCAGTTCTAATTTAAAATATAGTTTGATTGAGATAGGAAAAATAAAGTTAATTAAAGATATTTGATTACTGCTAACAAAAGCATTAATTAATTTCTGATATATTTGACATATTATAATTAATTACTTAAACTTATTATGAAGTTAAGTTTAAAGGGGAGGGAAATATAGTGAGTAAATACAATAAGGAATTAGATTATGACAACAAAGATTATAATTATTTTAATTTATTAAAGAAATTTTATAATCATTACATTAAAGACAGGAAATTCAAATATTTCTCTATACAATTACTGCATATTGTAGGAGCCTTACTGGCATTAGCCCCTCCATTAATTATAAGAAAGATTATTGATGAGGCTATTCCCAGTGGTGAGTTTAGAAATATTTTGATTTTAGTCTTATGGGCATTTGCAATTTATCTTAGTGCAAATATTATTAGGGGTATTAGAGTTTTTTACGGACATAAATTTGCCCAATATATCACCAGAGACATGAGGAATGATTTATACAATCATTATCAAGAATTATCTATGAACTTTCATGATAACAAAAAGACCGGTGAATTAATGTCTAGAATAATTGATGATTTAAATCGTCTACAGGAATTTATTCATCACGGTCCTGAAGCTATAATAACATCTTTTGTTTTAATAACTGGTACTGTAATAATACTATTTTCCATGAGTGTAAAGTTAGCTTTAGTTAGTTTAATCTTTACTCCAATATTAATGATCTTTGGATATTATTTAATGAAAAAAATGCATAAGGCATTTAGAAAAACTAGAGAAAACAAAGCTATTATGAATGATAAACTTGAAGATAATCTAGCAGGTATTAAAGTTATTAAAGCATTTAATAATGAAGAGTATGAAATGGATAGGTTCTCTGAAAAAAATAATGATCATGCTCAGGCAAGAATGTTAGCAATTAAATATATTAGTTTATTAATTCCAGGTTCTAGATTATTAAATATATTTGGTGTATTAGCAGTATTAAGTTATGGAGGGTATCTTACCTCTATTGGAGCAATTAGTATTGGTACAATAGTTGCTTTTTATGGTTATCTTGAAAGATTTAGAGAACCCTTACTTAGAATGGTTCACATGACTGAGGGAATAAGTAGATTTTTTGCAAGTATAGAGAGGTTTTTTAATCATATAGCAATACAGCCTGATATTAAGTCTAATACTGGTAAGGTTACAGTTGATAATTTAAAGGGTGAAGTCAATTTTAATGATGTATATTTCTCATATGATGAAGAAACAGTTCTCAAAGGAATAAATTTAAAAGCTAAAGAAAATCAAACTATAGCATTGGTTGGTCCAAGTGGTTCAGGTAAAACTACTATTGTTAGACTGCTTTTAAGGTTATATGATATTGATAGTGGTGAAATTACAATTGACGGAAAAGATATTAAAGATTATAATCTAGAGGAGTTAAGACAATCAATGGCAATGGTTATGCAGGAAGACTTTCTCTTTTCAACATCAGTTGCAGAAAATATTGCCTATGGTAAACCAAATGCATCAAGAGAAGAAATTATTGAGTCTGCTAAAAAGGCTAATGCACATCAGTTTATAACTGAAGAACTATCTGATGGATATGAGACCCAAGTTGGTCAAAGAGGTGTTAAATTATCTGGAGGTCAACGGCAGAGAATATCTATTGCTAGGGCATTTCTAAAAGATCCCAGAATATTAATTTTAGATGAAGCAACTTCTTCAGTTGACTTGGAGACTGAAGAATTAATACAAGAAGCAGTAAATGAAGTACGACAAAATAGAACAACATTTATTATAGCTCACAGGCTTTCAACTATAATTAATGCTGATGAAATATTATTTATTGAAAAAGGTAGACTAATAGAAAAAGGAAGTCATCAAGAATTATTAGAGAAAAACGATCATTATAAAGAATTTTATTCAAAACAGTTTCAAACTGCTTGAACCTCTCCTTCTTAATATCAAAATAAGATTTAGAGGAGTCTTCTTTCAAGTTTTTTAATAAAGTGTTCAAAAGGCATTTCCCAATATTTACTGGGAGTGTCTTTTTATTTTATTATATTTGTTTTATAATAACATTAAACAGGAATATAATTTAGAAAGGGGTCAATTATGGGGTTTATAATAAACAATCCGCAATTTTGGAGAAAAAAGGG
>JBNJDV010000054.1:0-11119 GCA_051745185.1 Bacillota bacterium | reverse complement strand
CAGGGCCGGTACTTAAGATGCCTGGACTACCTAAGAGACCTTCAGCTGAAGATATAGACATTGATGAAAATGGAAAGATATCAGGACTGTTTTAAATAAAAGAATCAATATCAAAGAGATGGAGATCTTTTTGATTTCCATCTCTTTAATAATAATAGTCAAAAAACACCCATAATCAGAGAATTTTTCTTGACAAATAGACTAAAATATAATACTATAATTAAGGATTGAATCGTTGATATATTAATATTGACGGTTAAAAAATAAATATGGAGGGGTGCCCGAGTGGCTAAAGGGAGCAGACTGTAAATCTGCCGGCGATGCCTACAGAGGTTCAAATCCTCTCCCCTCCACCATTTTATTCCAAGCGGAAATAGCTCAGCTGGTAGAGCATCTCGTTGCCAACGAGAAGGTCGCGGGTTCGAGTCCCGTTTTCCGCTCCATTTTTATGCCTAAAATTGTTAGAATATTTAAAAAATTTAAAACTATGATTATAAACTTCTTAAAGTATTTGTGTTAATATGTTAAAATTAAACTAAATTATTTAAAAATCTTTTTAAGGGGTGTTTTTGGTGTCTATTAATTATAGTAGTGGGAGTGGGGAGTATAAAAACTGGATAATTGAAGAAGATAATTTTAAAATAGAAAACCAGGCAAAGTTTGAATCTATATTCAGTTTAGGAAATGGTTATATGGGTCTTAGAGCCTCTTTTGAAGAAAATTATATCGGTGAAAAACGAGGTTTCTTTATTTCAGGTATATTTGATAAATTTACTGATGAAGTAACTGAACTGCCTAATTTACCAGATTGGATTAATACTGATATATACATTGATAATGAGAAAATGAATTTAAAAGATGGTAAACTTTATAATTACAGCAGAAAATTAAACTTAAAAGAAGGAATATTAAGTAGGGAGTTTTTATGGGAAGGCAATAATGGGAAAATGTTAAAATTTCATTTTGAAAGATTTATTTCACTAGCAAATCTTCATATTGGTTTATTAAAAATAAATATAGAATCTATAAATTTTTTTGGAAAAATTGAACTAACAAGTGGTTTTGATGGTAGAATAACAAATACAGGCACTCAACATCTTACTGAAGGCACAAAAAGAGTAATAGATAATAATTTAATTTATAAGCCTAAAACACAACAGTCAAATATACAATTAGGATTTGGTTTAAAACAAAGAGTATATAAAAATAATCAAAAGATTAAAAGTAACAATTCGAAGATAACAGAAAAAAGGTTGTTAAAAGAATCATATATATTTAATCTTGAAAGTGATGATGAAGTTGATATATATAAGATATTATCTGTTTATTCAAGCAGAGATAATGAGATTAAAAGTAATGAGGAAATTGAAAATAAGGTGTTAGATACATTAAAAGATATAGGGAAGGATAATTATAAAACGATTAAACAAAGACATAAAGATAAATGGCATAACCTTTGGGATGATATGGATATAAAAATATCTGGCAATGATTTTGATCAGTTAGCCATTAGATTTGCTCAGTTTCATCTACTTCAGATGACTCCAGCTCATGATGCAAGGATTAGTATACCAGCTAAGGGTTTAACTGGTGAAGGATATAAAGGGCATGTCTTTTGGGATACAGAATCATTTATCATTCCTTTTTATACTTATACCTTCCCGGAAATTGCAAAAAAGTTATTAAAATATAGATACCTTACTTTAGATGGTGCAAAAAAGAAAGCGCAAGATAATGGTTATAAGGGTGCGATGTTCGCCTGGGAAAGTGCTGATACAGGAGAAGAAACCACACCAAAGTTTGGGTCTGTTGACCTATTAACAGGTGAGCAAATTAGAATAAAAAGTGGTGACACAGAACACCATATTACTGCTGATATTCAATATGCAATAAATCAGTATTATGAAGTCACAGATGATCTAAACTTTATGAAAGCTTATGGTTTTGAAACATTTATTGAAGCCGCAAGGTTTTGGGCTTCTCGTGTAGAATATAATGCTGACAAAGATAGATATGAAATTAATGACATTATGGGTCCTGATGAATATAAAGAAGATGTTGATCAAAATGCATATACAAACTATTTAGTTTACTGGCAGTTTGATAAAGCATTAAGATATCTAGATTTTCTAAAGAACAGTTCAGGAAAGTATTTTCAAGAGTTTAAAAAAAGAATTAATCTAAACGAAAAAGAAGTTATAGAGTGGCAAAAGAAAAAAGAAAAGATATATTTATTAAAACCAGATGATAATTTAGTTATAGAACAGTTTGATGGATATCATGATCTTAAAGAAATTAATCTTGATAATTATAGAAATTCAAAAGCAGGAGAAATATTTAATGACATGGGTTGGGAAGAAATATTAAATACAAAAGTAACTAAACAAGCTGATGTAATTATGTTGTTATATCTATTAGAAGATAAGTTTGAACAAGAAGTAATCAAGAAAAACTACAATTATTATGAACCCCTGACTACCCATGATTCTTCATTAAGCCAATCAGTACATGCTGCACTAGCAAGTAGAGTAAATGAATTGGAAAAAGCATATGAACACTTTAAAAAGGCAGCAAAAATTGATTTGGGTAAAGATATGCAAAGTAGTAATGAAGGTGTACACGCAGCTTCCTTTGGTGGACTTTGGCAGTCAATAGTACTTGGTTTTGGTGGTGTTAAAATTAAAGAGGATGGACTATATATCGATCCTAAACTACCTATGAAGTGGAATTTAATATCATTTAATATCATCATTAGAAATAATAAATTAAATATAAATATTACAAAAGATAAAATTATCATAAAGGTATTAGAGTTCAATAACAGTTTAGTAATTGATATAAATAATAATAAATTTGATATTGATGAAGAAAGAAAAATTATTCAAAAATATTAAAATTTAAATATGATAAGTTAACCTTTATACTGCTGTTTAAAGTCTAGATAATAAACTTAATTTGTGTTATTATAAGATTTAAGAATATTTTGGAGGCAATAATATGTTTAATAAGTTAAGCTATTTACATAAAATATTATTAATAATGGTTATCTTATTATTAGTGGCAGTAATTTCTTTAAGTTTTGGTTCGATAAATTTATCACCTTATCGAGTAATGAAAGTACTTTTTTCTCCAACTGATACAAGTCAATCCTTAAATGTTATTATAAAACAGATAAGATTACCAAGGATAATTTTAAGCTTTTTAGTAGGGGCTGGACTTTCAATTGCAGGAGTTGTATTTCAAGGTGTTATAAGAAATCCGATGGTAGACCCTTATATAGTAGGTATATCTGCTGGAGCTGGTACGGGAGTAACATTAGCAATAGTCTTAAACTTACAGTTTAGCTTTTTGTTTTTCAACACAGTGCCTTTGATGGCATTTTTTGGTTCATTAATCACAGTATATGTTGTTTATAACCTTGCCAAGACAAAAAATAAGGTTCCAGTAGTTACATTTTTACTTGCTGGTGTTGCAGTTGGTTTTGTCTTAAATGCAGTAATGTCATTTTTAATGGTAGTTGGAACTAGAGACCTTCAAAAAATAGTTTACTGGTTATTAGGTAGTCTATCAACAGCCAGTTGGATAGATATTAAATTAATGTTACCCTATTTTATAATAGGTAATATTATTATAATATTTTTCTTAAAAGACTTAAATTTGATATTGCTAGGAGAAACATCTGCTCAACATTTGGGAGTAGATGTTGAAAAAAGCAAAAAATACCTTATTGTTGGTGCATCATTAGTAACTGCCTCAGTTGTTTCAGTAAGTGGAAGTATTGGTTTTATAGGCTTGATTGTGCCACATATTGCGAGAATGCTGGTGGGACCTGACCATAAAAAATTATATCCTACAGCAGCTGTATTAGGTGGTATATTTTTAATTATAAGTGATGATTTGGCAAGAATATTACTTTCACCTATGGAAATTCCAGTAGGGATAATAACAGCTTTAACAGGTGGACCATACTTTATCTATTTACTTAGAAAAACGAAAAAAGAGATCTGGTGATAATATGCTTAAATTAGAAAATATTGATTTTTCATATGGTAGTAAAAAAATATTAAAAGAAATTGATTTTCACCTTAATAAAAATGAATTTATTGGAATAATTGGGCCTAATGGTTCTGGAAAATCAACATTGTTAAAAAATGTAAGTAAGTTACTTAATCCTGATAGCGGCTATATTTATCTTGATAAAAACATGCTCAATGACTATTCATATCAAGAACTTGCTAAAAAAATGGCTGTGGTACCTCAGGATACTAAAGTTAATTTTAACTTTTCTGTTTATGATCTTGTAATGATGGGTAGAAACCCTTATCAGGATAGATGGGGAAGAGTAACTAAAGAAGATAAAAGAAAAGTAAAAGAAGCTATGGAATTAACTGATACAGTTAAGTTTAAAGATAAATCGATTCAAAACTTAAGTGGTGGTGAAAGACAAAGAGTTATCATTGCAAGAGCAATTGTACAGGAACCTGAGTTATTACTTTTAGATGAACCTACAGCCAGTCTAGATATAAACTATCAAAGAAATATTTTTGATCTAATATCAGATTTAAATGAAGAACTGGATATGTCGGTTTTAGCAGTTTCTCATGACTTGAATTTAATTAGTCAGTACTGTGATCGTCTAATTTTGCTAAAGGATGGAAAAATTCACAGTATGGGGCAAGTCGATGAAGTAATTACAAAAGAAAATATTAGTAAAGTATATAATACAGAGGTTGATATAAAATACAATCCTATGACTGAAAGGCCCTATGTAATAATTGTTCCACGTAAAAAAGGCGGTTTTCAAAGAGTTAATAATAACTTTATTGTGCATTTAATCTGTGGTGGAGGAACTGGGAAAAATATAATGAATATATTATATGACCTTAATGTTAATGTTTCATGTGGAGTATTAAATAGAGGTGATTCAGATTGGGAAGAAGCTAAGCGATTAAACTTTGAAATTGTTGAAATTCCACCATTTGCTCCTATCGATAAAGAGGCTGTTGCTAAAAATGAAAAGAAAATTAAAAAAGCGGATTTGGTTGTTGTATCGGGAACTCCTTTTGGGTGGGGTAACTTAGATAACATTAAAGTATTAAATAATTTCAAAGATAAAGAGATTATATTTTTCGATGATAATTTAGATAAAAGAGATTTTACTGATGGAGAATTCACAAAGATTTTGTCTGAAATAGAAGAGAAAAATAAAGTGCATGAAGTTAATACAGATAAAGAACTTTGTAATTACTTAAATACAAAATATGAGGAGCTTATATATGATTAAACAATCATCTTTTGAAAATGAATATTTTATTGTTTTAAAACTTCAGGGAGAAGTATTAAAACTAGCAAAGAACCTTCAGGAACATCTTTCTTCAGAGTTTGATCTATATCCTGATGATGTATACCCTGAGATTCATATAACATTAGACCGAATTTATAAAAATAAAATAGATAGAGCAGTTGAGATTATAGAATCTGTAATATTGAAGTATACAGAAATTGATATAGTGGTTAAAAATTTTGATTGTTTATCAACTGAAAAACACAACTTTTTAGTTTTAAATGTTGAAGAAAACAAAAAGTTAATACAATTCAGCAATGAATTACACAATAAGTTGGCAGAAGAGAATATATCAGCAATTGATAATTATTCAGATTGGAAATTTCACATATCATTAGCTAGTACTATTTTTGCTGAAGAAAAAATTAATTTTGATAAAGAATTTAAAGAGTTATGTTTTAGATATGAAGGAATCAATACACCCCGCAGCTGTAAAGCTAGTCTTTTAGAAATCTGGAGACCAACTTTAGATGAAAATAAGAAGTGTTTGAAAAGATTTCAATTATAGAGGAGGAAATTTCATGGCTAAGATAAAAGGTTTTATTTTTGACCTAGATGGTGTTATAACCGATACAGCTGAATACCATTACTTAGGATGGCAGCAGTTAGCCGATGAAGAAGGACTTGAATTTGATAGAGAGTTTAATGAAAGATTCAGGGGAGTATCAAGGATGAAGTGTCTAGACATGTTATTAGAAGAAAATGACAGAAAAGTGACAAGAAAAGAAAGAAAAGAGTTAGCAGATAGAAAAAATAGGTATTATCAAAAGTATTTGGAGAATATCTCCCAGGATAATTTACTTGATGGTGTTGAAGATATATTAAATACTGTAAAAGAAAAAGGATATAAAATGGCAATTGCTTCAGCAAGTAAAAATACTGAAACAGTTGTAAAGATGTTAAATATTAGAGATATGTTTGATACAATATCAGATGGGTATAGTGTAAAAAATACAAAACCAGCACCTGATTTGTTTTTACACACAGCCGATAAACTTGGTTTAAAACCTGAAGAATGTGTTGTTTTTGAAGATGCAAAGGCTGGAATAGATGCAGCATTATTGGCTAATATGATAGCTGTTGGTATAGGCCCAAAAGAAAGAGTAGGCCATGCCCATTATAGATTTGATACTGTTAAAGATGTTCAATTAGAAAAGATCTTAAGTGAGTAATTTTTATGGATAAACATGGAAAGCTTTTTAATAAGATAGCCCCATATTATCAATTATTCTTTAAATATCAGGTGTGGTACTATGGAAAGATCTTAAAAAAGAATAATAGTTACTTTGAAGAAAAAGATATTAAAACTGTATTAGATATCGGATGTGGAACTGGGGCTTTTGGTTATGTATTTAAAGAAGAAGGGTATGATGTAAAGGGGATTGATGTAGCTGAAGAAATGGTTAAAAGGGGTCTTAAAAATGACCTTGAATGTGAAAAAGGTGATATTACAAAGGGATTATCATTTGAAGACGATTCATTTGATATGGTAGTATCAGCAATGGTTGCTCATGGATTAAGTGAAAAAAAGAGAGAGATGTTATATAAAGAAGCTAAACGTATAGCAAAAAAGGTTGTTCTTATCCAGGACTATAAGTTTGAAACGAAGTTCTTCGTTGATATAATCGAAAGATTAGAAGGTGGAGGATACTTTAACTATATAGATAATGGTAAAGGACAACTTTTTAATGTTTTTGACAATGTAATCATAAAAGAAGTATCTAGAAATTTAAATTGGTATATTTCAAAAAAATTTTAACAGTAAAAGAAGGGATTTAATTAAATATGTTGAATATATTATATAGAGTTACGCAAGGGCTTGCGCGAACTAAAGGAGGTTTTAATTTTGCCGTTGACATTAAAAGATATCGCAGAGATGGTAGGTGTTGCAGAGTCAACGGTTTCAAGAGCAATTAACGGGAAACCAGGAGTTGGGGAAAAGACAAGGAATGAAATATTGGAAATTGCAAAAAAATATAACTTTAAACCCAATAAATTGGCTCAAGGATTAGCAAAACAAGAAACACATATTTTGGCATTATTGTTACCAAAGGTATCTAAAGGTAACTACTCAACAATTATAGAGAACATAGAAAAAATAACGGAAAGACATGGATATCAAATTATCCTTTGCAATACTAATAATGATCTGGAAAAAGAAAAATCTTATCTAGATTTATTAGAGGAAAAAAGAGTTGATGGAGCAATAATTTTAGGTGGTGAACTTGCTGATCAACATATAGTTAATACCAAGTTGAGAGGTAATGATAATATAGTTTTGGTCAATAGGTTATGTGAAGAAGTATTAATTCCAACTATTTTAATTGACTCAAGTTATGGGTCTTATCTAGCGACTAAACACTTAATAGATAAAGGTTATAAAAATATTGCTTTGATTACCGCTGATTCGGATGACTACATAGAAAGTGAAAAAATTAAAGGTTATATAAATGCACTAAAAGAAAATAAAATAGAAGTAAACAAAAATATAATTTTAAAAACAGATGGTTCACGCCAGGCAGGATATGAAGCTTTTTTTGAACTAGTTGGACTAGATAAACCACCAGATAGTTTTTTTGTAACTGAAGACCTATTAGCAGTCGGACTTGTTGAATCTATAAAAATGGGAGGATATTTTATCCCACAGGATTATGCTGTTATATCTTATGGTGATACAATTATTAGCTCAATTGTTGAACCGGAGTTAACTAGGGTTGTTGAACCTCTAGCTAAAGCAGGAGAATTAGCTGCAGAGGTTTTAATAAATTTAATAAATGATTCAAGTACTAAAGAAGAGATTAAAGTATTACAACCGACATTAAAAAAATGTGAATCCACACGGATTAACAAAGGGAGGAATTAAATAATGGCTAGTGTTACGTTTGAAAATGTTACTAAAAGATTTGGAGATGTAGTGGCTGCTAAAGATCAGAACTTAGAAATCAGAGACAAAGAATTTCTTGTATTGGTTGGACCATCTGGTTGTGGTAAGTCCACTGATTTAAGAATGATTGCTGGTTTAGAAGAGATTTCTGAAGGTAAGATAAAAATTGGAGATACTGTTGTAAATGATATTCCACCAAAAGATAGAGATATTGCTATGGTTTTCCAAAATTATGCCCTTTATCCACATATGAATGTTTATGATAACATGGCCTTTGGACTAAAGTTAAGGAAATTCCCTAAAGAAGAAATTGAAAGAAGAGTTCAAGAGGCTGCTGAAATATTAAGTATTGAACCACTTTTAGAACGTAAACCAAAACAGTTATCAGGTGGACAAAGGCAGCGTGTGGCATTGGGTAGAGCTATTGTAAGAGAACCTAAAGTGTTTTTAATGGATGAGCCTCTTTCTAATCTTGATGCAAAATTAAGGGTCCAAATGAGAACAGAGTTAAGTAAGCTGCATAATAGATTAAAAACAACAATTGTATATGTAACACATGATCAAACTGAAGCTATGACAATGGGTGATAGAATTGTTGTATTAAAAGATGGATATATTCAACAAGTTGATGAACCCTTAGAACTATATAATCATCCAAATAATATGTTTGTTGCTGGATTTATTGGCAGTCCTGCAATGAACTTCTTAGATGCAAAGATAGAAAAAGAAGGAGAAGACTATTATGCAGATGGATTTGGAGCTTTTAGAATTAAAGTGCCTGATAAATTTAGTGATAAAGTAAAAGACTATGTTAATAAAAGGGTAGTATTTGGTATTAGACCTGAAAATTTAACAGATGCTAGAATTAATCATGATTTAGATGTAACTGAAGATAACTCCTTTGAAGCTGAAGTTGATGTTGTTGAGCCAATGGGTTCAGAAATCTATTTATATTTAGCAATTGATGAACATACTATGATAGCTAGAGTAGAGGCAGAAAGTGATGCACAGGTAGGGGATAAAATCAAACTAGGAGTTTATACACAAAAAATGCACATTTTTGATAATGAAACTGAAGATGCACTGTTTTAATTTAAACATAAATTAGATATAATATTAAGCAGCCGGGTAAAACTGGCTGCTTAAATAATTTAAGGGAGGTAATATTAATGGATGTATTAAAAACTGCAGCTGAACTAATGGCTGTTTCTGCAAGAACTGCTCCAAAAGCAGCTGGTCAAGATTATGTTGAAATTAAGGTGATAGGAAAAGATAAAATTGAAAAGTTAGCACAAGAAATGATAGACTATGGTAAAGAGACTAATAAAGGAAATTTCGATCGTGATGGAGAAAATGTAAGAAAAAGCAATCAAGTAATCTTATTATCACTTAACGAAGCGGATGTTTTAGGTCTAAACTGTGGAGCATGTGGCTATGATAACTGTGATGAACTTAAATTAAAAACCGGTTCAGAATTTGATGGTCCCGTCTGTGCCTGGAGACTAATGGATTTAGGTATTGCTATGGGTTCGGCAGTAAAAACAGCGAGTATTTTAAATGTTGATAATAGAATTATGTATAGAATAGGTGTAGCAGCAAAACGACTAAATTTAATTGATGGAGAAATAGTAGTAGGGATACCTATTTCAGCCTCAGGGAAAAACATATATTTTGATAGATAAACTTTAAGGAGCTAAAATTATGAACTTTGAGACTTTTTTTAAAAAAGCTATGATCCTTCTTTTAATAGTTGTAATATTAATATTTTCAGTTAGATTGTTTATTAATATGAGGAAAGTAAATCAGATGGAGGAAAGATTGGATCAGCTTAGCCAGGAGTATGAAGAAAAAATAGAACAAAATCAACAATTAAAAGAAGAGATTGATCGGGTAAAAAGCCCTGCATATATAGAAAAAGTCGCAAGGGAAGAACTTGGTTTGGTTAAGCCGGGAGAGATATTACTTATACCTGTGGAAGAAGATGAACAACAAAATGAAGATGATGAAGAAGAATAGGATGGTTTAAAAATGGATAAAATTCTTAACAGAATATCAAAAAAATTAAATTTAAATACTAAAGGTGTAAAGGCTGTTATAGACTTGCTTGAAGATGGTAATACAATACCATTTATTGCACGTTATAGAAAAGAACAAACCGGAGGTTTAGATGAGATTGAGATTAGAAATATTGATAAAGAAAATACTTATTTAAACAATTTATATGATCGGAAAGTTGAAATTAAAAGTACTTTAGAAAAAAAAGATAAACTTACCGATGAGATTGTTGAAAAACTTCAAGAAGCCGATACATTACAAGAAGTAGAAGATATTTACAGACCTTTTAAAGAAAAACGAGAGACTCGAGCAACTAAAGCAGTTGACAAAGGACTTAAACCTTTAGCTGAATACATATTAGAAGGTTATGAAGAAGATAAACTTTCACTAAAAGCTGAAGAATTTATTGATCAAGAAAAAGAAGTAAACAGCATAGAAGATGCGATAAATGGAGCTTCAGATATTACTGCGGATATAATTTCAAATAATAATGTGGTACGCAAAAATTTAAGACAGGAAATGAAAGAATATAGTCAAATTGCAACTGAAAAAAATGATGATATTGAAGATGAAAATGGTAAATTCAAACTTTATTATGATTATAAAGAAAAGATAAGTGAAATACCTGATCACAGGGTTTTAGCAATTGATAGAGGTGAGAATGAAGAGGTTCTTAAGGCAAAAATTGAGCATGATGAAAAAAAGATGTATCAAATTATTGATAAGACCGTTTTATCAGAAGATATTGCTCAAAAAAGCCCTTTATTAGATGAAATAATACAGGATTCATATAAAAGATTAATTGAACCTTCTTTAGATCGGGAACTTAGAAATTT
>JBNJDV010000053.1:0-11125 GCA_051745185.1 Bacillota bacterium | reverse complement strand
ATTTTTTCAAAGTTACAGTCTATAATATAGTTATCATTATCTGATACAAATACACCTTTATCATCTTTTCGTAACTTTGCCTGACATTTAAACTTTTCTAAGTTTACTAGGGTTTTGTCACAACCAAAATGTACTACTTCTACAGGAAGAGGGAAATCACCAAGAGTATCAACTAATTTGGAATCATCTACTATTATAATTAGTTTTTTACTTTCATATGCTACTATCTTCTCTCTAACTAAAGCTCCTCCTCCACCTTTGATAAGGTTTAAATTATTATCCACTTCATCAGCACCATCTATTGTAAGGTCAATATGTTTTACATCTGTTAAGCTTACTAAAGGGATATTTAATTCCTCAGCATGTTTTTTTGTTTCTTCAGAAGTGGGGATAGCTCTGATCTTCAAACCATTTTTAACCATTTCACCAACTTTTTTGACTGCCCAGTAGGCTGTAGAACCTGTACCAAGTCCGACCACCATCCCATCTTTTACATATTCTGCTGCTTTTTCTCCTGCTATTTGTTTTGCTCTCATTATATTTAGCCTCCCAAAATTTTTTGTTTATTTTATTCAATTATACTACTTTTATTAATAATTATCTTTAAAAATCAAAGAATATATCCGTTGTTTTTTAAATACTTTATACCTCTATCAGTTATTTTTGTCCCAGCTCTTCCTTTGTTTATGCTAACCATATTATCTTGGAGGAGATTTTGTAACTGACTTCGTATTTTATTTTCTGATATACTATAGTAATTTTGCTTAAAGTACTGTGCAATGCTTCTACGCCCAGTATCAGCATTTTTTTTATTAAGAAAATATAAAGCCTTTAAGATTAATATACGTAAACCAGGTGAATTTGATTCTTCTTTTAGATAGTCTGGCAGAGATTTATATGATAATCTTTTGTTATCTATTGTGACCATATATTTAATTGTGTTTTTTAATTCTCTCACATTGCCTGGCCAGTTATAGTTGTATAAAAAATCTTTTAGATCTTTTGTGATCTCAGAATCTTCTTTTATCTCATCAAGAAAGTGATCAGTTAATAATAATACATCATCTTCACGGTCGATTACTGAAGGTATTTTAATCTGAAAAACATTTAGTCTAAAAAATAAATCTTTTCTAAACTTACCTTTTTTCATCAGCTTCAGTAGGTTTTGATTTGTTGCTGCGATTATCCTTGTATCAATACTTATTACTGAATCTCCACCTAATCTCATTATTTCTTTTTCTTCAATTGCCCTAAGCAATCTAGCCTGTAAGTTTAAGGGGAGGTCACCTATCTCATCTAAAAATATTGTACCACCATTTGCCTGTTCAAACAAACCAATCTTACCACCTTTTCTGGCACCTGTAAATGCACCTTCCTCATAGCCAAACAATTCGCTTTCAAGCAAGTTCTCCGGTAATGTTGCACAGTTTATTGCTACAAAAGGCTTTTTTGTTCTTTGAGAATAGTTGTGAATTGATCCGGCAAAAATCTCTTTACCTGTTCCACTTTCACCTAACAATAATACGGTTGAATCACTTCTAGCTATCTTTTTGCTGATATCAATTGCTTTTTTAATTGTTTTACTTTCTCCTATGATGTTATCAAAACTATAATTACTGTAGTGGCCCTTTCCAACAATCTGTTTATGGACTTTTTGCTGTGTCTTTACCATTTCCCTGTAGGGAGACACTATAATAATTTTACCATAAAACTGGTTATCAAACTGAACAACCTTTACAGTAAAAACAAGTTCTTTCCCATTAGTTTTGACCAGTTTATCTTTTACTTCTTTTTTCTCTAAGATAAACTTTAAATCTTTATTTTTATCAGTTAATTTTTTAATGTTTTTACCGCTTAACTTTATAGTATCTAATCCCAGAATGTTTTTTGCCTTATTATTTATCAGTTCAATTTGGTTGTTCTGATCGGTAATAATTACTCCACTTAACAGTTCGTCTAATAATAGTTTCCATTGATTTAATAGAACTCTTCTGTTTTCCCACCCATAATCAAATCCATACCAGATAGTAGGTACCTTAATTAAATATCTTTTAATAATATTTTCTGACTGCTTATTGTCAATTCTTAATATTGATAAAATATCAACAACATTAGAAATATCAAAAACCCTATTTCCGATCAATATAATTTCTGCATCTATATCGGGTAAAAAATCATAGGGTTCATTTTCAGGGACAATAATATAGCTGATATTATCAGGAATTTCTTTTTTATTCTTATAGTAAGGATAAAACTTAACATCAGTTATTCCTAATTGATAAAAAAGTGCCATTGTTTCATTAGCCATATACTGGTTAATGTTTGCAACAAGTGCTTTTTTACCTGCTGGGATATCCTTTAAGATATTTAAAGCTTGCTTTGTTATAGTTCTTTTCATCATTAAGGTAGGAGCATCACACTTAATTTTATCAACTAATAAATTCAATATTTCAGGATCAGTATATAAAATTAAGTCGGTATCATATACAGCAGGGATTACATCCATATCAGGATGCCTGTAATCAATTATGAAAAGATCGGAAAATATTTTTTCCAATTCATTTTTGAAAAATTCTGATACCTGTTTATCGATAGCCAGAACCGTTATTTTTTTCTGCAAAAAAATCACCTTCTCAACAAATTAATGGGATATATTTATAGTATTTAATTAATTATCCCATTATATAGTATATATATTAAACATTAATGCTGTAATTCCTTTAATAATAAGGTTCACTTAACTAAAATTTTTGGCATAAATTATGCAGCATTAATTATAAAGGAATAATAATTAATTTATGGGGGGATATCATTATGTTTACGAGTTTCAAAGAACTAAAAAATTATATTGAAAAAAATAATATTATGACCCTAGACTTTAAAATACCACAACTGAAAGGAAACTGGAAACATCTTTCTGTACCAGCTTCAAGATTAAAAAAAGAGATCTTTGTTGAAGGTTTTGGTTTTGATGGTTCAAACTATGGATATGCAAATGTAGAATCTAGTGATATGGTCTTTATCCCAGACTATACTACAGCCTTTGCAGATCCTTTCTGGAAAGAAAACACACTGGCCTTTTTAGGTAGAATTTATGAAGTGGGACCAGAAGGTGATACACCTTTTAAAGATGAATCACGTAATGTATTATTACAGTCTTTAGAATACATGCAGGAAAACAACTATGCTGACAAACTTATCTTAGGACCTGAATTTGAATACTACATATTTGATGAAGTGTATTATAATAATCAAAGTCACGATACTGGCTACAGTATCCATTCACAGCAGGCAGAATGGACGCAAAATAACTATGACGGATTTAAGGTGAGTCATAAAAAAGGTTATCATTTAGATGCACCTCATGATAGAGATCGTGATTTTAGAGCTGCTGTATCATCTCTTCTTGAAGATAATGGAATTAAAGTCAAGTACCATCACCATGAAGTAGGTGGTCCAGGACAGCATGAAATAGAAACTGAGCGCACCGAAGCAGCAAAAATGGCTGATGATACCATGAAAATTAAGTATATGATAAAAAATCTTGCTGTAAAATGGGGGAAAACTGCAACCTTTATGCCTAAACCACTGTATGGAGAAGCAGGTAATGGCTTTCATGTCCATATACAGCTTTTTAAAGATAATCAGTCAATCTTTGACAGCCAAGAAAGCAAATATGCTGGATTATCAGAACAAGCAATGCATTTCATGGGCGGGATTTTAAAACATACACCGGCTTTAATGGGGCTTACAGCCCCTTCAACAAACTCTTATCGTAGATTGGTTAGTGGATATGAAGCACCAGTCGCAATCTGTTTTTCCAAGGCAAATAGATCAGCTGTAATCAGAATACCGGGTTATGCCACTTCTCCTGAAGATAGAAGATTTGAATTCAGGCCGGCAGACGCATCTGGTAACTCTTATTTGACTTATGCCGCACTTCTAATGGCAGGACTAGACGGAATTGAAAACAATATAGATCCTATTGAACTAGGATATGGTCCTATAGATAAAAACATATATGATTTAACTGAAGAAGAACAAGCATCACTCGAATTTTTACCTAAAAATCTTGCTGAAGCTGTAAATGCTTTAAAGGATGATCATGACTTTTTACTAAAAGGTAATGTGTTTTCCGAAAATCTAATTAAAACCTGGATTGAAGAAAAGTCAAAAGAAGTTGAATATATTAATAATAGACCAACCGCTGAGGAATTTGAACTATATTATGATGTTTAAAAGTGGATTTTGATTAGCTAAATAAAAATTTTGTTAAATTATGGTTATATTTAGAAAGGTTCCGGTCTTTAAACCGGAACCTTTTAGTTAACTACATATTAACTTATCTTACATGGTCTAATACATATAGTTTTTGTTTAGAAGGTAGTTCTTTGATCTCTACTTCTGGACCATCAATAATTTCTATACTTTCCTTTTCAAAAAATGATAAGAACTCATCAACACCTGTTATTGGAAAGTCTAAAATATCTGTTTTATAATGCATCGGAAGTATAACTTTAGGTTTGATTTCATCTACAATTTGTTTAGCTTTTTTAGCATCTATTGTGTAATTGCCTCCTACAGGTATTAATAGAATATCTATATCCTTTAATTTTGACAACTGTTCTTTTTCTAATTCATGTCCTAAATCACCAAAATGTGCAATTTTAAATTCATCCGTGGTAATAATAAATATATTATTTTCTCCTCTTTTATTACCTTCTGCATCATCATGGTAGACTGAGATGCCTTCAAAATTAATATGGTCGTCTTCAAAACCTGAATTCTCTCTGATAACTTCAGGGCTGCCTTCTAGTAAATCTACAGCATTATGATCAAAGTGGTCATGACTTACAGTGACATAATCTGGTTTGTCAGTAATTTTCTTATAGGGTAGTTCTTCATTATATGGATCTGTTAAAATCATTTTGTTGTCTGAAGTAGTAATAAGAAAGGTAGCGTGACCCCACCATTTAATTTTCACTATACCAACCTCCTTTTTCTTTATTATATTTTAATTATAATAAATTTTAAAAGAAATTTTAAGTATTAATTATTTTCTACTCTCCTCATAAATATCAATAAACTTTTGAACAGAAATCCTTTTTATTAATTCACCTACTGCTTTTAAAGGTAGATCATCAATTTTTTTAAACCTTAAACAAGATTTACCCATATCTATTTTTTTATTTTCTTTTTCAAACTGTTTTAACAGCCAGCGTTTGAGTGCTTCACTTTGATATACTGGGGTTAAATACAAAGAATAGTGGTTTTTCTGAGCTGCTAAACCTGCAAACATTAAGGGTTTATTATTATATGTATCTGGATATGTACTTAAAGGAACTTCATAGCTTATCATACCCCAATTCATACTTTCTTTATATCCTTCAGGCAGGTTTTTTAGAATTTCCTTTCTTACCTCAGATATTACACTTCTTTTTTCATCATCAAGTTCATCTAAATATTCTTTTACAGTTTCGGCATTGCTCTGTACCATTATTTATCACTCCTGACTTAAATTGAAAACATTAGAATTTGATTTAATTTAATTATGATAATAAATGATATAATGCTGATAAAAGAAAGTTTAAGATGCTGGTTGAATCCAATTTTATATTTTTTATTTGCTATAAAACAGTTTATAAATAATATTGCGATTATTATTAAAGGAATTATATATAGATTAATACCTAATATATTGCCCATTCTGACTTCATCTTGTAAGATTAGTCGATCTGGATAAAAAATACTTAAAATATATGGAATTAATCTATATATAAATGGAGTTAAAACCAAATAATATAATCTCTTATAGTTTAACTTTATCATTAAATAATATGCTATAAAAGACTGAACTAATGTAAACATTATTCCTGAGATCACTATTAATAATTGATCCGTATTACTGAAGTTTGCTCCTCCAATTGGTCTTGAACCATTGAAGTCAAATCCCATATTATATCCCAAAATTGTTCCCATAATATAATGTCCATATTCATGGAGTATTATAGTTATCAAGGAAGCTAAAAACAAAAATAAATATATCCTGTATCTTTTAATAATCTGCATTTTTTATCTCCTTGTTTTAATTTTTGTTTTACAACCCTTACCTTTAAATATCTTATGTAATGATTTATTTGGGTTTGTTCTAGATTGATAAAAGTTTAAAGTTTATTATGTTTAATTTTAAATATTTTTCAACTCAAGATAAAAATAATGATTGTCTTTTTCTTTTTTTATAACCTCAAGATTATTTTTGTGAGCTAAATCTACAAAGTCATCAATCTTTTGACTGTTTTCTTTCCAATAAGTACCATATGCAGTATCCACCTTTTTATTGTTAAACCGAACCTCTAATTTAACTGCATAGAAGTCTTTATCTTCTCTATTTTTTTCTGGTATAGATAGATCCCAGATTATAAACTTACCTTCTGGTTTTAGTACTCTTTTTACTTCTTTGAATACTTTTTCATAATCCGATTTCTCTAAATACATAAAAGTAAAAAATGAAGTACACAGCTCAAATTGATTGTCCAGAAAGTCCATTTCTCTTGCATCCATTATGATTTTTAATGATTCATTATCATCTGCTTCAAGTAGTTCTTCTTTACTTAAATCAATTGATATTACCCTATCTCCATAAAGATGAGCAATAACAGATTCGCCTCCACCACCAATATCAAGTACTCGATTTATATCTTTTTCTTTATCGATATTAATTATTTCTTTTTCAGTAAAGTAAATTTTGTTTTCATCAATTTCACTCAATAATTATCCCTCCCTTTATATCTTTGATTTTTCTGCCGTGTTTTTTACTTTTTTTTCCGTTAAGGAAACTATAATTACTGATACAATTATAAAAATACTGCCTACAAAATGATACCATGCTAAGTATTCACTAAATATAACTATTCCTACTATTAGGCTTGTAATAGGTTCAAAAGTGCTTAATATTGAAGATGCTGTAGCGGTTATGTATTTGAGGCCGGTTTGAAATGCGACCATACCAAATAAGTTACATACCAATGCAACTAAGATTGTACTTATTAATCCTTTGTAATTATAACTTAAACTCATATTGTTTGTTAATAAAGAAACTATCAAAAGTATGTATGTATTAAATAATGAAAGATAAAAGGTAATTACAAAAGCACTTAAATCTTTAATATTACTATTAGAGACCATTAAAATATAATATCCATAAAGAATCCCTGAAATTAAGGCTAACCAAAAACCTAACATATTAATGGTTTCAAATGAACCAAAACCCATTAAAAAATATATGCCTGAAATTGATAAAATTAACGCAAAAACTCTTTTCGAACCAATTTTTTCTTTATAAAAAAATACAGATGCTAACATTACAACTACTGGATATATAAAGTGGAGTGTCATTGCTAAGCCTGAAGACATATACAAAAAAGACATGTTTAAACTGAGCATCATAAAAGAATATCCAAATAAGCTTACTTTTAAAAGGGTAAAATATTGTGCTTTTGTTGCTTTATAATCAATATCATATATTTTTATAAATATAAATAATGCTATTGATGCAAATAATGACCTATATAAACTAAAAGAATACGGATTAAAACCATTGGCATAAGCCGTTTTAGCAAATAAAGGGATAAGACCAAAGCTCATTGTTGCAAATATTGTAATAATAATTCCTTTTGTTTTATTCATGTATTTCACCTAATTTATTATTATAAAATTTTTTGGCTTACATTTTTCTATTTCTCTATATGTTAAAGTTTTCCTTTATTAAGATTTGACAAGTTTAATAAATACAGGCTATCTAAAGATACAATCTTTAGATAGCCTTTTGTTTTAATATCATTTTATAGAATTTAACTCTTTTGATCTCAAAGCGGCTTCTTTAACTGCGTCAATTAAAATACCTCTTACACCATGTTTTTCTAATACTTCTATACCTCTTATAGAAGTTCCTCCTGGTGAAGTTACCATATCCTTTAATGCCCCGGGATGCTTATCAGTATTTAGAACCATTTTCGCTGATCCCAACATTGTCTGAGCAGTTAATTTAGTAGCAAGTTCCCTTGGAATACCAGTTAAAACTCCACCATCTGATAACGCTTCTATCATGATATATATAAAAGCGGGTCCGCTGCCACTTAATCCTGTTATTGCATCCATTAAGTTTTCTTCAACTTCCACTACTTCCCCGACACCCGAAAATATTTTATTAACTAACTTTATATCGGCTTTAGTTGCATTTCTTCCTGCAGCTACTGCTGATATACCTGACTTAACTAAGACAGGTGTATTTGGCATTACACGAATTGTCCTTACATCAAGAGGTAATTTTTCTTTAAGATGTGAGTTGCTGATCCCTGCAGCTATTGAGATTACTAACTTACCCTTTACATCCTCACTGATCTCTTCTAGCACATAGTCGATTACCTGAGGTTTAACTGCTAGAAGAACTGCATCTGCTTTTTTAACACCTTCTATATTATCATTGGTTGTTTCAATACCTCCATACTCATCATTTTTTTTACTGTTTTTAGTATTGATATCACAACCAATTAGTTCTTTATTTTTATAAAGACCTGAATTTAATATCCCCTGTACCATAGCTGTACCAATTTTTCCTAATCCGATAATACATAGTTTCATAATTTTTCACCTACTCCCTTATTTGTCCTTGGCCATAAATAACATACTTGCTTGTTGTTAATTCTTTTAAACCCATTGGACCTCTTGCATGTATCTTCTGTGTACTAATTCCAATCTCGGCTCCCATTCCAAACTGTCCACCATCTGTAAAACGAGTTGAAGCATTAACATATACTGCTGCTGCATCAACTTCATTTAAAAACTTCTGGCTGTTAGAATAGTTTTCAGTTATAATAGCTTCAGAATGTTTTGTTCCATACTTATTAATATGATCAATTGCCTGTTCTACATTTTTAACTGTCTTTAAGGATATGATGTAATCTAGATACTCTTTACCCCAGTCTGATGAGTTAGCTTCTTTTATATTACCGGCAAGCCTTACAGCTTTTTTATCTCCCCTTATTTCAACATTTAAACCATCCAGGATATCAGCTATCATAGGTATAAAATTATCTGCAATATCGTGATGGACTAATAAACTTTCAGCAGCATTACAGACTGCAGGCCTGGTTGTTTTTGCATTAACTATAATACTAACTGCACTTTTAAGGTCAGCTGTTTTATCAACAAAAATATGGCAGTTTCCTACACCGGTCTGGATAACAGGTATTTTAGATTCATTTACAACCCTGTTGATTAATTCAGCACCACCACGTGGTATTAACAGGTCAAGATATTGATTTAAAGACATTAATTCTTTAACTGCCTGTCGGTCTGTAGTTTGAATAAGTTGTACACTACCTTCTGGAAAACCGGCTTTTAATAAGTTTTTATTTATAATTTTTTGTAAAACTCTATTAGAATTAATTGCACTTGACCCACCTCTAAGAATTACTGAATTTCCTGACTTTAAGCAAAGTACAGCTGCATCAACTGTAACATTGGGACGCGCTTCATAGATTATTCCAATAACACCAATTGGTACTCTCATCTTCCCTATTTTTAGTCCATTGGGCCTTTTTATCATTTCAATAATATCTCCTACAGGATCATTTAGGTCAGCAACTTCTTTTACTCCCTGTGCCATTTGATCTATTCTCTGTCTACTTAAACTTAATCTGTCTATAAAAGCCCCTGACATATTCTCTTCCTTAGCTATTTTTAAATCTTTCTCATTTTCTTTTAAAATCATTTCTGTATTATTTTTAAGACCTTCAGAAACCATAATTAGTGCCTTGTTTTTTTTATCAGTTGTAATGTTTGCTATTTTATATGATGCTTTTTTTGCCAGTTTTGCCTGTTTTATTATCTCTTCTCTAATACTCATTTTTTTATCCCCCTTGGACTTATTTAATCTCTTCATTTTTATAAATACTTTCTTTTGGTAAAAAGGTTGTTCCAATGTTATACATTTTTTTATGTTCTAACATATCAATTATTTGAGAAATTACATTGTCCCTATATGCCGGTCCAATTACCATAGGAATATTATTATCATTCACTATTTTAGCTGCTTCTAGTTTAGTCTGCATTCCCCCGGTTCCAACAATACTGCCCTGACCACCAGCACAATTTTTTATCTCGTCAGTAATATTATCTACCTTGTTTATTAACTGAAGGTCCTCATCTGCTTTACAGGGTACTTTATTATAGAGTCCTTCAACATCTGTTAGTATTATTAATAAGTCTGCATTAATTAAATTAGTTACCCTTGCGGATAATGTATCATTATCACCAAATTTAATTTCATCTGTGGCTACTGTATCGTTTTCATTGATAATTGGTATAATTCCATTTTTGATAAGTACCTCAAGGGTATTATATATATTATTTGACCTGTTATACTCTTTTATATCACTTGCTGTTAGTAAAACTTGTCCTCCCAGTTCTCCAAACTGTCTTAATATTTTATTATAAAATGAGATTAATAGACCCTGTCCTACTGCTGCCATTCCCTGCTTTTCAGCCATACTAACCGGCATTTTTAATTTTAGTTCTCCCATTCCAGCACCAACTGCTCCAGATGTAACTAAAAGTATCTCTTTTCCTTTGTTCTTTAAATCAACTACTTGTCTTATGTAGTGTTCAATGGCTGAATAGTTTAGTTTTCCATTCTGATGTGTTAGGCAACTACTTCCTATTTTGATTACAATTCGAGAATAATTATTTTCTTTCAAAGTATCACCTCCAAATTTATATATTAAAATTAAAAAACCCCGTTCCTAAGTAAAAATAGGAACGAGGGTATACTCGCGGTACCATCCTGGTTGACTAATAAATAGTCCACTCGATTGTTAGTTACAAAAGTAATTTCTTACTTTGATAACCTGTCATGATAACGGTTGACTTCCGGCAAAGCTTACTATTTTCAGCTTCCAACTCCCAGGCGGGGTTCATTAAAATAAATATTATTGGGCTTCCACCACCCCCAACTCGCTTAAAATATCATTTTAATTACTATTCCTGTTCACTGTCAATGATTGTTATTTAGTTATAATTACTTATAATAATACATAAATATTATATATATGTCAAGAACTATTTT
>JBNJDV010000052.1:0-11143 GCA_051745185.1 Bacillota bacterium | reverse complement strand
GATAGTTTAGTAGTTTCACTAGATGGTACATCTCCAGAAACAATGGCTGATATTAGATCAGGAGCAGATCTAGAAGAAATAATTAAAAATGTAAAAATATTTAAGAATCTAAAGTCAAAATATAATGATAACAAAACTGAAATAGGTATTGAATTTGTAATTATGAAGTCTAATGTGGGAGAGTTAAAAGATTTAAGAAAATTAGCTTTTGAGTTAGGTGTATCATTTATCTTTTTAACAAACCTATTACCCTATACAGAAGCTATGACAGATGAAATACTTTATTCATTTAGCAATAGTAGGTCACAGCCAAAAGAAAGGACTGAACATAGACCTGAAATATATCTTCCTCCAACAGACTTAAATGAAAATACAGTAAACTCCATTTCAAAGGTAATGGGTAAAACTAGTTCAATTAGTACAAGACAAGTTCCTTTTGATCCCCATAGCGGTTACTGCAAGTTTGTAGAACAAGGAAGTATAGCTATAAATTGGAAGGGTGAAGTTAGCCCCTGTGTACCATTGATGCATAGTTATGACTGTTATATAAGAGAAAGGAAAAAACATTTTAAATCATATGCTGTTGGTAATATACAAAACAGGACAATAGACAATATATATAATAGTATTGAGTTTGAAGAATTTAGGGAAAAATTAATAGAGTTCCCTTTTTCAGAATGTACACAGTGTTCAGGTTGTGATATGTCCAAAACTAATGAAAAGGACTGTCACGGTAATACTTTCCCAG
Source organism: Bacillota bacterium (assembly GCA_051745185.1). Classification (GTDB taxonomy): domain Bacteria; phylum Bacillota; class Halanaerobiia; order Halanaerobiales; family M55B127; genus M55B127. The sequence continues at coordinate 10,395 of JBNJDV010000052.1, read as the reverse complement.
TTTGTGGAGACTGTTTATGGGGTAAAGGAATTGTGCAATGCCCATAAACTAAAAATTGTGAAACTATTATTTTTAACAACTTTTAAAGGAATTTAGTGATTTCCCTGTAATTAATATAATATACCTTCGAGTCTCTGAGCCTAAAAAGCTAATAATATTTAATGGCAAATTGACCGCTGGGTTATAGTAGAAATACTGTAGCCTCCCGTGCTTGGAAAGAAGATAAATCATAAAGGAGGTATAATTAATGGGTAAAATTCAAGAATTTTCGGTACTAAGAGTTGATTTAGGTAAGCAAACAGTAACAAGAGAGAAGATTGCAGGAGAAAGGGTAGAAAAGTATTTGGGAGGTAGAGGATTAGCATCAAAGATCTTATATGATGAAATTGATCCCAAAGTAGATCCTTTAAGTCCTGAAAACAAATTGATTTATGCTACAGGTTTACTGACTGGTACAGCTGCCTCCACAGGTGGACGTTATATGGTTGTTACAAAAGGTCCATTAACAGGTACAATAGCAAGTAGTAATTCCGGTGGTTTTTTTGGTGCAGAGATGCGTTTTAGCGGTAATGATATGATTATTTTTGAAGGAAAGTCTGATAAACCGGTTTATCTTTCAATTAAAGGAGATAAAGCTGAGTTAAAAGATGCATCACATATTTGGGGTAAAAAAGTAAATGAGACAACAGATATACTTATAGAAGAATTTGGTGATGATAGTGCTAAGGTAAGTTGTATCGGTCCTGCAGGAGAAAATCAGGTATTATTTGCCTCTATTATGAACGAAAAGAATAGAGCTGCTGGTCGTACAGGTGTTGGTGCAGTTATGGGTTCAAAAAATCTTAAGGCTGTTATTGTTAAGTCTGATGAAAATAAAGTTAATTATGATAAAGAAAGTGCAATGGAAGTTGTTAGAAAACAGACTAAGATGTTAAAAGAAGATGGTGTAACAGGTGAAGGTCTTCCAGCTTTAGGAACAAAGGTTTTAGACAACATTATTAATTCAAACGGACTTTATCCTACTAAAAACTTCCAGTTTGGAACCTTTGATAAAGTAGAAGAAGTATCTGGAGAGGCTTTAGTTGAAAAAGGTTACTTACAGTCTAATAAAGGTTGTTATGGATGTCCGATACGATGTGGACGTGACGTAAAACTTCCTAATGGTAGAGCTGGTGAAGGTCCCGAATATGAAACTGGCTGGGCATTTGGTGCAGACTGTGGGGTTGATGATCTAAACGCAATAACTGAGGCTAATTTTTTATGTAATGAATTAGGTATTGACACTATAAGTGCTGGTACAACATTAGCCTGTGCAATGGAACTATATGAAAAAGGATATATTGATAGAGAAGAATTTGAAAATGGACCAGAACTTAAATTTGGTTCTTCTGAATCAATTGTTTATTATACTAAACAATTAGCTTACAGAGAAGGTTTTGGAGACGAATTAGCTATGGGGTCATATAGGTTAGCTGATTCCAAAGGCCATCCCGAATTATCAATGTCTGTAAAAAAACAGGAGCTTCCTGCATATGACCCAAGAGGAGTTCAGGGACATGGTTTAAATTATGTAACTTCAAATCGAGGAGGCTGTCATGTAAGAGGATATATGATATCACCGGAGATTATTGGAGCCCCAGAAAAGCTAGATCCACAAGAATTAAAGGGAAAACCAGAATGGGTTAAGATATTCCAGGACTTAACAGCTGTAATAGATTCAGTAGGAATGTGTTTATTTACTTCATTTGCACTGGGATTAGATGATTATAAAGAAATAGTTAATGCCGGAACAGACTTTAATTATACTTCAGAGGAACTACTTCAAGCTGGAGAAAGAATTTATAACTTAGAAAGAAAGTTTAACTTAGAAGCCGGAATAAGTCCAAAAGAAGATACACTTCCTAAAAGATTTACAGATGTTCCACTACCTGATGGCCCTCAAAAAGGTGCTCTTTCTAGATACAAAGAAATATTACCTGAGTATTATGATGTAAGAGGATGGACTCCTAAAGGTGAAATCAGTGCTGATAAAATTAATGAATTAGGATTATAATAAATATGAAAGTAAAAGTAAAATTATATTCATTATTTAGATTAAATCTAAAAACTTCTGAAGTAAACTATGAATTTGAAAAAAATATAACAATAAAAGATTTAATAGATAAACTAGATGAAGATTTTTCAGGATATTTTTCTGAAAAATTATTAGAATCCGGGAAAATAATAACCGGTTCCATTATTTTGGTAAATGGAAAAAATATTTTTCATATTGATAAATTAGAGACGCAAATTCAAGATGAGGATATAGTTACATTGTTTCCACCATCTGCCGGAGGTTAACATATATCTCTTGCAAGTTAAAGAATAATTTGATATTATTACTTTCAGTAAAGAAATAGAAGGTGGATAGATTGAAAGTAGCAGTTATTGATGGATTAGGAGGCGGTTTGGGTTCACAAATCGTCAATAAATTAAATAGTAAATTTAGTGATGATCTTAAAATATTAGCTCTCGGCACGAATGCTGGTGCTACTTCTAAGATGATTGCTAATGGTGCCGATGAAGGTGCAACAGGAGAGAATGCAATTGTAATCAATGTTAAAAAAGTTGATATCATAATTGGTCCACTAGGATTAATTATTCCCAATTCTATGAAAGGTGAAATAACAAACGTAATGGCCGAAGCTATTGCTGGTTCAAAAGCCAAAAAAATAATAATTGGGATGAAACAGCCTCATGTAGAACTTATCGGTGTCAGTAACAAGTCTTTAAATGAATTAATCGAAGAAGCGATTGAAAAGATTAAAAATTATATATAAATTAAATTTCTATAAGGATCACGAAGGTCTTTACCTGTGTATAATACACGGGTGAGGCCTTTTTTTATTTTTATTTCAAAGAGGGAGGAAAATATTATGAATACTAAAAAATATGTTTACAGTGCTTTATTTATTGCACTAGGAATATTATTACCAATGATTTTCCATGTTATAGGTGGTCCAAGTATGGGAAGAGTTTTATTACCGATGCATTTACCTGTACTAATAGGTGGTGCTTTTGTAGGCCCTTTATTTGGTTTGATTATAGGATTAATCACTCCCATTTTAAGTTCATTGTTTACTGGAATGCCCCCTGTATTACCTATGTTACCAATTATGGTTGCTGAGTTAGCAGTTTATGGCCTTGTAATGGGTTATTTCTTTAATCGAATTAAAATGAATGCATATTTGTCTTTAGTTATAACTATGTTAGCTGGTCGCATAATGGCTTCGATTATAGTAATGGGCCTTGTTTACGGATTTGGTTTTGGTCAACTTCCAGGAAATCCGATTCTATATATTTATGGTACTATAACAGCAGGTATGCCGGGTATCATAGGTCAACTAATAATAGTACCTATCGTAATAAATTATTTAAAAAAGTACAACAGAGCTAAAGTATCAACAGAAACTGTTTTTTAAATAATTATTATATAAAAAGGAATATTAAACCTTTCTCTTTAATTAATAATATAGAATAATTAATATTAATTACTAGGAGGTTTAATATAGATGCCAGCTAATTTACCACCACAGTATTATGAAGCCGAAGAAGTATTTAGAAATGCTCAAACTCCAGAAGAAAAAATTGCTGCTTTAAAAGATATGCTTTCAATAATGCCTAAACATAAAGGAACTGAAAAACTTCAAGCTGATTTAAAGAAGAGGATTTCAAAATTAAAAGAAGAAAAAGTGAAAAAAAGTAAATCAAAAAGCACATATAATCCATATTTAATAGATAAAGAAGGTGCTGGCCAGGTGATTTTACTTGGATATCCTAATGTAGGGAAATCTTCAATTGTTGATTCTTTAAGCAATGCAAAAGTTAAGGTTGCCAAATATCCCTTTGCAACTTCACTACCAGCTGCAGGCATGATAAACTATGAAGATATACAAATTCAGTTAATAGATACACCACCATTAGTTCCTGAAGACGTTCCTGGTCCGATGGTAAGTGCAGTATTTCATGCTGATTATGTAGCTATTGTAATAGATATATCCTCAAAAGATTGTCTTGATCAATTATCTGGTGTAATTGATTTTTTAGAAAACAAGAGGTTGATTAGAGAAGATATACCTGAAAATGTTAAGGCTTATCATCTTAGTGATATTTTAGTTATTGCAAATAAAATTGATTTAGAGGGTGTAAATGAAAATTTAGATATAATAAAAGAACTTTATCCAGAGGTAGATATTTTAAATATTTCTACTAAAACGAAATTAAATATAGAAAAATTACCTGAATTATTATTTGAAAAATTAGAAATAATTAGGGCATATAGTAAAGCCCCTGGTGAAGAACCAGACTATGAACAGCCATATATATTGGCTAAAGGAAGTACGGTTTTAGATTTTGCTCAACTTATTCATAAAGACTTTGCTAAAAAACTTCAAAAAGCAAGAATTTGGGGGTCTGCTCGATTTGATGGTCAAAGTGTGTCAAAAGATCATATACTAGAAGACCAAGATGTTGTTGAATTACATATATAAAAATAAAAGGGAATGGAAAAATAATATGAATGAGAAAGAATTAGCGATAAATGGACTAAATAATAGTGAGTATTCTTTAATAATTGTTAAGGATAATAAAATTGTATATAAAAGTAAAAAAGAAAGCGTTGGCTCTATAGTTGGACTATTAGAAAATAATTCCGAACTTTTAAAAGAGGCTATTGTAGCAGACAAAATAATTGGTAGGGCAGTAGCTATGATATGTGATTATAGCTCAGTAAAGTTTTGTTATGGTAAAATAGTAAGTAGTGGAGCAGTAGATATTTTTGAAAAGAGGAATTTAGAATATAAAGCAGAAAATATAGTTAAAGCTATAAAAAATAGAGATAATACTGACTTATGTCCAATAGAAAAATTAACTTTGGATGTTGTTGACAGTGAAGAAGGAATAACAAGAATCAAAGAATTTTTAAATAATTAAAAAAAGAAGGTGTGATTGATGTATAGTTATTTTAAGGTCTATATTTTAGCATTTTTAGTATTTATTATAATTGATTCTATCTGGTTAGGGTTAATTACAAAAAAGTTATACAGAAAACAGATTGGCTTTTTATTAAAGGAAAACTTTGATATGAAAGTAGCTTTAGTATTTTACTTAGTTTTTATAGTAGGATTAGTATTTTTTGTTTTAAATAATGCTATAATCAATCAAAGTTGGCAGTATGCCTTATTTGCCGGTATGTTTTATGGCTTTATTACCTATGCAACATATGATATAACAAACCTAGCTACTATTAAAGACTGGCCTGTAATGTTAACTGTAATTGATATTATTTGGGGTTCTCTGCTATGTGGTGCAACTTCTATAATTACTTATTTTATTTCTATAAATATAGATTTTTTTAAAGTATAAATTTAAAAATAATTATACATTAATTTATAAATAAAAAAGGATTTATTGATTTTTTCTATAATATTATTAATTGTGACTTGTTTTTTAGGAGGTGCAGCTTATTTGGATGAGATAAGGAATGAATTATTAGAATGTGGTACAGAACTTTTCACTAAAAAAGGATATAAGGAGACCAAAGTAAAAGATGTAACACAGATGGCTTCAATAAGTGTTGGCACCTTTTATAATTACTTTGACTCTAAAGAAGAATTATTTTTAGATATCTATATTAGTAAACATAATAAAGCAAAAAGAAAACTTCTTAAATTATTTGAAAAAGAAGCTAAACCTACTGAGATAATTGAAGAAGCAATTTATGAATTTTTAAATATAATGAAATCAGATCCGGTGTTGAGAGCATTTTTTAATCCTCGAGTACATGATAAATATAGAAAAAGCTTAGATATTAAAAAAAAGGAATTTCAATTTAATTATGCATATGAACTATTTTCTCCACAGTTAAAGAAATGGCAAAAAGAAGGTAGTATTAATAGAGATGTTGACATAAGATTATTATTAGCTAGTATAGATTCTATCTTTTATGTATTACTACATAAAAATGATATCGGGGATCAATTTTTCCCGGAAATCATTAAATTTCTAATAAGCGGAATCATCTGCAAGTTAGAAAAAAATTTGAATTTTAATGAATGAATATCAAAGATATTCATTTAATATTAAACAAATATTTAATATTTACTTATGTTATCTTGATAAAATAAATATTTTGTGTTAATATCTTAATTGTTAACTTATATAAATTAATATTTATTTAAAATAAAATTAATAAATCATATTATGAAATTAACTTTACAATAGATGCCCTAATAAATTATGAATATATCATATTGATTTTTAGACTAAAGTTTGATAATTTATATATAATAAAGTATAATTATACTTTACTCAGTACATTTTAATATAAATATAGAAAATAACAAAGGGGGGTGGAAATACAACTAGCATTAAAGTAGTAAGTAGCTTAAAGTAGAATCAATGAATTTCAAAAATATGGAGGAGGAATAAGTTTATATGAAGAAATCTAGAATTTTAATTTTAGTGTTAAGTTTAGCTTTAGTTTTATCATTATCAATTGGTGCTATGGCACAGGTAAAAAATCCTACAACATTTACAAAAGTAAATATGGGTACAATTGATAGTTTAGATCCACATTATCAATATGATAATGCAAGTTCTGAAATTTATGCTAACATTTATGAAAACCTTATTATGTTCAAAAAAGGTGACATTACTCAATATGAACCAATGTTAGCAACTGAAGTTCCTACTGTTGAAAATGGTTTAGTTAAAAATGATCAAACCACTTATGTATTTCCTATTAGAGAAGGAGTAAAGTATCATGAAGGCGGAACATTATCTCCTGAAGATGTAAAATACAGTTTTATGAGAGGTTTAATCTTTGATCGTAATGGTGGACCATGGTGGATGCTTTATGGACCACTATATGATGCTGATGGACTTTCAGACATCACTGAAGAATTAGTCGGTGTTGAAGATCCTAATGAATTAACTGCTGAACAATCAAGAGAAGTATATGAATATCTTGATCAAGCTATTGAAGTAGATGGAAATAATGTAATATTCCATCTTCCTAAACCTAACCCAACATTCATGAGTGCTATAGTTCATGATAATGGTCTTGGTGCTATTATTGATAAAGAATGGAGTATTGAACAAGGTGCTTGGGATGGAAGTCCTGAAACCATAGCAGATTATTATGATACTTCTAAAGAAGATGATCCACTCCATGAAAATCCAAATGGTACTGGTCCTTTTGAATTAAATACATGGGAAAAAGGTCAAAGAATAGCTTTAGATAGATTTGAAGACTATTGGCGCGAACCTGCTGAACTGGAAAGAGTTATCATTAACTATATTGATGAATGGTCAACACGTAAACTTATGTTACAACGTGGAGATGCTGATGTAGTTTATATGGACAAACAGTATCAAAGTCAGGTAGAAGAATTAGAAGGTGTTGAACTAATAACTGGTCTGCCTAACCTTTATACAGGTTACGGATTGATGAACTGGACAATAGATACTCAAGGTAACCAAGATGTTCATAGTGGTAAACTTGATGGTAATGGCATTCCATCTGATTTCTTTACAGATATCGATGTTAGAAAGGCATTTAACTATGCAATGAACTATGAAGCATTTGTTAATGATGTTATGGATGGAGACGGTCAACAAGCACGTGGTCCAATTCCTGAACCTTTCTTAGGATGGCAAGAAGATTCACCAGTCTATACAATGGATCTTGAGAAAGCTGAGGAGCACTTCAGAGAAGCTTTTGATGGAGAAGTATGGGAAAAAGGTTTTGAAATTACAATTCTATACAATACTGGAAACAGTATGCGTCAAACCGCTTCTCAAATGTTAAAATCTAATATTGAACAGATTAATCCTAAGTTCAAAGTAAATGTACGTGGAATCCAGTGGGGTTCATATTTAGATAGACTTGTTGCCGGTAAATTTACACTTGGATTTATTGGATGGGGAGCAGACTATGCTGACCCTCATAACTTCTCAGTACCATTCATGAGAACAGACGGTACCTTTGGTGCCTTTAAAGGTGAAAATTATGCCGAATTTGCTGAAGAGCATAATATTGATGAGCTAGTTAATAGTGGAGTAGAAACTACTGTACAAGAAGAAAGAGAAGAAATTTATCAAGAACTTCAAAACTATGCTTATGAATATGCAACAGATATATATCTATATCAACCTACTGCCCATATATTAATGCGTGATTGGGTACAAGGTTGGGAATATGATCCAATATTACATGATGGAATTTATTACTACGAAGTATATAAGGCACAAGAGTAATTAATTTAAAAATTAGTTGCATTAAAATAATATCAGGGGAGTTTTCTCCCCTGATATCTATTATTTTATAAAAGAAGGAGATTTAAGATGATATCATATATTGTAAGAAGATTACTGATACTTCCAATTATATTGATTGGTGTTACATTATTGGTTTTCAGTATGATAATGATGCTTAGTCCTTATCAAAGACTTAGTACATATGTGACAGACCCATCTCAATTGAAAAATATTGATGTTGATGTCTTAGTGAGTAGATATGGTTTAGATGATCCCTGGTATGAACAGTATGGTAGATGGATTAAAGGAATTGCCCAGGGGGATTTGGGTTGGTCTGAGTCGGCAGGTACTACTGTAAGTAAGGCATTTTTAGATCGGTTTCCTGCAACAGCTGAACTTGGTTTATTAGCCTTGTTCCCGGTTGTATTTGGAGGAATAATTTTAGGAGTTTTTGCATCTGTCCACCACAATGATATTTGGGATCACGTGAGTAGAGTATTAGCGATAATCGGTTGGTCGGTTCCAACATTTGTTTTCGGATTAATAATGCTTATGATTTTTTATGGTACTTTGGGTTGGCTCCCTCCATCCCGGCTCAGCGGATGGGGTTTGGAGATAGTAAATTCTTCTGCATTTATTAATTATACCAACTTTTTTATTCTTGATGGATTGTTAAATGGTAATTTAGCTATTGTCGGTAATGCTATAAGACACTTGATTGCCCCTGTTGTTACAATTTCAATTTTATGGTGGGCATTTATAATGAGAATTACCCGTTCAAGTATGCTGGAAATTTTAAGAAAAGACTATATTAGAACTGCACGTTCAAAAGGTGTAAGAGAGAATGTAGTAGTATATAAACATGCAGTTAGAAATGCATTAATTCCAGTGGTAACAGTTGCGGGTAGAATGGTTTTAGGATTATTAGGTGGATTAGTAATTACCGAAACAATATTTAATATAGAAGGTCTTGGACAATTTATGGCACAGGCAGCTCAACAATTAGACTATCCTGCTGTATTAGGTGGTACATTATACTTTGGATTTTTATTGATTATAATAAATCTATGTGTAGATGTATCATATGCTATAATTGATCCTAGGATCAGATTGGGGTGATGTAATTGGAATGGCAAGAAGTAGTAAAAAGATTATTTCAAAATAAGATTTCGTTGATTGGTTTATTGTTAGTTATTGCATTTGCTTTAATAGCAATATTTGCACCATGGATTGCACCTCCTGCAGACCCTAGTGATCCATATATGGTTCCAAGAGACGGCTGGGGATTTGAACCACAACCACCAGCAGAAGGTCATATTTTTGGGACCGCAGAAGGGCAATATGATATATTTTATGGTATAATATGGGGAACAAGAACAGCATTTAGGATTGGTTTCATAATTGTTGGTATAAGTTCCTTGATTGGTATTTTTATCGGGACAATATCAGCCTATTACGGTGGTTGGCTTGATGAAATATTAATGCGGATAACAGATATATTTATGGCTATTCCTTTTTTAATAGCGGCAATTGTGATGACGACTATATTAGGTCAGGGATTGCAGAATGTGATGATTGCCTTGATTACTTTCGGTTGGATGAACACTGCTCGTTTAATGCGTTCTCAAGTTTTAGCTATTAAAGAAGAAGAATTTGTTATGGCTGCTGATGCATTAGGGGCTAGTGATTTAAGAATTATTTTTAAACATGTAATAGTTAATACAATTTTTCCATTAGTAATTGAGGCGTCAATGCGTATGGGATCAATGGTTATTACAGCATCCACCTTAAGTTTTTTAGGTATAGGTGCACCTCAAGGATATGCAGATTGGGGTCAGATGATTTCATTTGCACGTAACTGGATTCTTGGTGGACAAGGGAATGCAATTAAATATTGGTATACAGTTGTAATACCTGGTAGTGCGATTACATTTTTCTGTTTATCCTGGAACTTAATAGGAGATGCTTTCAGAGATATCCTTGATCCAAAACTTCAATAAAAATAAGTGAAATAAAATAAGTAAAGTAGGTGATAGATTTGAGTAAAGAAAAACTTATAGATGTTAATGATTTAGCAACATATTTTCATACCGAAGA
>JBNJDV010000051.1:0-12197 GCA_051745185.1 Bacillota bacterium | reverse complement strand
TATTTCATTAGGTTCTACACCTTCATCAACCGCACTTTGGGTTAATTCTAAAACAACATCCTGGTTACCTTTTATAACGGCATCTGCTAACTTTTCAAAATCTGCCATCTTTTTACCTCCTTAAGCTACTTTTTTTATTATTTTTTCGATCTATTTTTTTCTCTTTCTTCTGCTTTTTCAATAATTTGATTTATTTTTTTACTAACTTCTTCTGATAATGGTTTTACTTCATGATTTTCAACTATACTGTGAACCTTTTGTTTGATTCTTTCTCCCATTGTTGAACTGTTAGTCTTTGTTTTCCATCCATCATGTCTCATCCTATTCATTAAGGTCGGGAACCAGGTCTGTTCTTTAAAGTGTTTTAAAGTATGGTCTTCACCTAAGAAGTGTCCACCTGGACCAACTTTGTCTATTACATCTACAGCAAGGTGTTCATCATCAACAGGAATTCCTCTCATAATTCTTTTAACCATACCGATGATTTCATCACCCATTACTAACTGATCTAGAGAACCCATCTGTCCTGAACCAGTATATCCAACATCATGGACCATATTTGCTCCAGACTGTGCTGCCATAAGTATGCTCATTGCAGCTTCTGCAGCAGCCTGACCATCTAGAGTATGTGAGTCTGTACATCCACCGGTACCAAAGACTGGTATTCCCATATAATGAGCAACTTCAGCTACTCCAGCCTGTAGAAGGTGAAACTCGGGACTACCATAACTGTAAACAGTTGTACTCATATCCATGATTCCATAAACTCCACCCATGATAATCGGAGTACCTTTTCTAACGAGTTGTGATACTACAATACCAGCTATACTTTCTGAGATTCCCTGTACTATAGTACCAGCCATTGTGGCAGGTGTTGTTGCACCTGACATTACACAAGGGGTATATACTATAGGTATTTTGTTCTTGGCTGCAAATACTACCTTAGCTATTGCTTCTCTGGAATGTAGCAGTGGAGAAGTAGGTTCTGAATAAAGAAACATAAATGGTTTCTTTTGTAGTTCTTCTAAACTACCTCTTACTGCTGAAGCAATATCTATAATATCTTGATACTGATCAATATCAAAACCCCAGTGTACAATCGGTTTAGTTGTATTTTCAACAAGTGTTTTAAAAGCATATACATCAGCGATATTATCGGTTACACCGGTTGGTGTACCTAAATCCATTGCAAAGTCTATGTTTTCCAATGCGTCTACTACTTTACCTACTCGTTGAGTATCTTCTAATACAGGTCTTCTTCTTTCACCTGTATCTGGATCTTTATGGTAAGTGTTTGTTGGACCTGGTCCATAATATGTTTTACCATCATGTATATCTAATTTACGGTTACCGTCACGGTCATAAAGTATAATTTTAGAAGGGGCACTGTCTACTGCCCATTCACTTAACCCAATCGGTATTTTTACAACCTTATCTTCTATCCAACAGCCGGCATCTTCTAAGTACTTTCTGGATTCATCATCAAAAATCTTAACTCCAGTCCTTTCAAGTACTTCTAAAGCAGCGTAAAATATTTCTTCCCGTTCTTCTTCAGTTAAGGACTGAAACTGTACAGTTTTATTTACATTATATCTTGATCGAACATATCTACTCATCTTGTCACCGCCCTTTCTTTACTTCTTACCTATCAAATCAAAAGCTAAGTCTTTAGCTGAAGCCGCATCTGGGGCCCAACCGTCTGCTCCTATTTCATCTGCAAACTCTTTTGTTACCGGTGCTCCACCAACCATGATCTTAACTGTATCTCTGATTCCTTCTTCTTCGAGGACTTCAATTGTATCCCGCATTGAAAGCATTGTTGTTGTTAAAAGAGCGCTCATTCCCAATACATCAGGTTTGTGTTCTTTTACATTTTTAGCGAACTCTTCAGGAGAAATATCGGTCCCTAAGTTTACAATCTCTAGGCCACCACTTTCCATCATCATACCTACTAAGTTTTTACCAATATCATGTAGGTCACCTGAAACTGTTCCTAAAAGAACCTTACCATCAGAAGGCCTTTCTCCTTCAAGTAGTAATGGTTTTACTATATTCATGCCACCTTTCATCGCTTTAGCTGACATTAATACTTCAGGAACAAACATATCTCCTGCTTTAAATCTTTTACCAACAACATTCATTCCACTGATTAATCCTTTGTTGATTATTTCATTAGGTTTTACACCTTCATCAACCGCACTTTGGGTTAATTCTAAAACAACATCCTGGTTACCTTTTATAACGGCATCTGCTAACTTTTCAAAGTCTGCCAAAATAATCGCCTCCTTTATTTTTTTAAAAAATTTATTAGACAAATTTTTACTCATTTTTGAATAAATAATCATGATTATATATACTTTAAAAAAATTCGGGGTAAGGCTGGATTTAAATATCCAGCCTAACTTCCCCTTAATTAAATTTTATGCTGTATCCTCTGCTTCAGCATAAATTCCTATTCCTTTTTCTTTCATTTTCTTTTCTTCATGTAGTGATTTTAATAGACTGTAGACCATAAAGAACATTATGATCATAAATGGAAATCCACTTACAACTGATGCAGTCTGTAATGCAGATAGTCCGCCTGTAAAGATTAATATTGCAGCTATTGCTCCCTCACTTACTCCCCAGAATACTCTTAAGTTACGCGGAGGATTGGGGTCACCATGTGAAGTCAGCATACCGTTTACATATGTAGCTGAGTCAGATGATGTAACGAAAAAGAGGGTTACAGATAAAGTTCCTAAAAAGATTAGGAATTTTGAAAGTGGTAGTGTTGATAAGGCCGCATAGAAACCTGCTGCCTCACTTTGTTCCACCGCAGCAATTAAATCTGCACCACCTTCATTTAATGCTATATTAAGACCGGTTCCTCCAAATACTGCAAACCAAATTAAACTAACTAATACAGGTACAAACATAGCACCAAGTACAAATTCTCTGATAGTTCTTCCTCTAGAAACACGTGCAATAAATGTTCCGACAAATGGAGCCCATGCTATCCACCATGCCCAGTAGAATATTGTCCAGGCCGGCAGCCAAGCATTGTCCATGACCGCATCTGACATAAACGACATTTCGACAATGTGCTGCAAGTACTGTCCCATTGAATTTGTAAATATTCTTAAGATAAATAGTGTAGGTCCAATTAGTACAACAAATATCATCAGTATCGACATTATCCAGACATTAATTTTACTCAACCATCTAATACCTTTATCAATACCAGTTATTGTAGAAATTACAGCAGCTGTTGTAACCACAATTATTATTACCACTTGAACCATAGGTGAAGTTGATGAAATCCAATTAAGTTGTGAAAGTCCAGCTGCAATTGACATTGCCCCCAAACCAAGTGATGTTGCCAAACCAAACAGGGTAGCAAATACACCAATTATGTTTACTACTCTACCCCAACCTTTATCTAAGTTATCTTCTCCAATTATTGGAGCTATTGTAGAGCTTAAAAGCATAGGCAGTCCTTTATGGTAGGAGAAATATGCCAGTGATCCACCTACAATAATGTATATTGACCAGGGGTGAATACCCCAGTGGAAAAAGGAAAGTCTCATTGCATTTACTGCTGCTTCTGCTGTTTCAGCAGTAGCATTAGCGGCTGCTCCCGTAGGTGGCCAGATATAATGCCAAATCGGTTCAGAAACACTCCAAAATACCAAGCCTATACCCATACCAGCGCTAAATAACATTGAGAACCATTCAAAACGTGTGTACTTTGGATCTTCATCAGGTTTACCTAATTTAATATCACCGACTTCACTGAGCATAATATAGAGTGCAACTATTACAAATAGTGATGCACCTAACATAAATGACCAGCCAAGTTTTTCTGTGATAAATGAAAATGATGTATCTGCAGCTACTCTTAGGCTTTCAATCCCAAATACTCCCCAAAGTACAAACAAAATGGTCAAAATAAAGGAAATCCAAAAAGTCTTATTATCTGACCAGGATTTTTGCACTAATATCACTCCTTATAGTATGACCCACTACTCAATAATCCTTCTACTTATTAATGAAAATAAATAAGAATAATATAAAACTGTCCACCCCTCAACGACGACTATTCAACAAATTATACAGTCTTTTTTACAACCACCTCCTTATTTCTTCTAACTGATGTTTGAATAAATATAATTTTCAAAAAATTTAGATTATTAAGGTCAAAAATTTTTGTTTGGTGATAAAGACTTATTATTTGTAATCGAAGTGATGTATTTCATAAAGATATTTAAGGCTTCTTCTTTTTTATAGTTAAGCCTATTATTGATCATTAATGATAACATTCCATGGTAGATCAATCTTATTCTTTCATCAACTTCAGCAGCAAGTTCTCTTGTAAAGTAACCTGCTTCAATACAGGGCTTAATATGTATAGAACACCTTTTTTGAAGTTCGGATTCTAATAACATGGGTATGTATTTTTTTGGTATATTATCCAGTTCTTCTGGAAAGAGTTGATAGTACATTTTAAATAGGTTCTCAGAACTATCTCCTATGTTTTCAGTGAATATAGCATAAAATATATGAGGGTTGTTAAAAGAGTTTTTGGCAAAACATTCCCAAATTAAAAGAAATTGGTTAAGTTCATCATCACTTTTGTTTAGATAAAATGGAATAGCATTAACATAATCATCTAAATAACTTATTGCGCCAAAAAAAATTAGTTGATTTAGATTATCGAAGTAATTATAGATTGTCGCACTATTATATCCTGCTAATTTTGCAATTTTTCTTATTGTAACATTTTCAATTCCCTCTTCATTTATTACTTCTCGTACAGAATTGATAAATGCTTTTAAAATCCTTTTCTTCTTTATATCATTTTCTTTAAACTGTATCATCATATCACTCTTTTCTATACTTGTATTTAGATTTAAAATTAAATATTTATCCAAATGAGAGTGAAATATTCAACAATCAGCAATCATTACTGATAGTTTAAACATGTTTATTATTTAACCACGTTTTCCTATTTCTTTATAAATATATAAATTCCTTCTTTTTAACTCAAGTTATTATTATCACAAAGATTTTGGTTATCTTGAAAATCGTCTCATTTTGTTATATCATTGAATTGATAAGTATAAAACTATTTTAAAAATTATTTCAATCCAGTAAATATTTTAAAATTTGATAAAGGGTGGTCGTATAATTATGAGAAATTTCACTGAAGATGACATCAAGGTAAAACGTATTATCAGGATTTTTATTAACTCAACTATAGATATTATTCAAAATGAAAGTCTTGAAAATGTTACTGTTAGAAGTGTTGCAAAAAAATCAGGTTACAATGCAGCTACTATATATAATTATTTTGATAATAATAGACAGCTTATCTTTTTTGCCTCCTTAAGCTTTTTAAAAGATTATTTTAAAGATATTGAACATATAATTAAAAGTAATAATAAAGGACATATGGAACAGTATATAAAGTTGTGGGAGATATTTTGTCGGTATTCTTATCAAAATCCAAAGATTTATTATTCAATATTCGGAGAAAATATCGATGAGAATTTCAAATCAATGATTGAAAAGTACTTTAAAGTTTTCCCTGAGAACTTTGACTACTCTCCTGCTGACTATTTACCTGTATTAACAGACTCTTATTCCATTGATAATATAACTAAACCTCTTTTGGACTGTATTGAATTAGGCTGTATTAGCAAAGAAGATGCAAAAATGATCGATGAGGCCTGTATGCTCTATTATCACGGTATGCTTTCTTTAATGGTCAACAAAAGAGTTAAATACAGTGTTAGTGAAGCAACCAAAAAAACGATTAATCATATCAGGCAGATTATTAGAAACGTAAGTGGTATTAATGCTAATATTGGAGAAAGTATAAAATAATTTGGTACAAAATTTAAGGGAGGCATTATATAATGAGGGAAGTATATTTAGACAATGCTGCCACAACAAGATTTAAACCAGATTCAGTTATTGATGAAATGACTTATTTTTTAAAAAATTTAAACTGTAGTCCTGGTCGAGGTGGATATGAGTGTGCAATGGAATCAGGCAGACAGGTAATGAATGCAAGGTTTACAATTAATGAATTTTTTAATGGTCCAGATGTTGAAAATGTAATTTTTACTAAAAATATAACTGAATCGCTAAATTATTTAATAAAAGGATTATTAAAAAAAGATGATCATGTAATTACAACAACACTAGAACATAATGCTGTTTTAAGACCTTTAAACCAATTAGAAGAAAAAAAATTAATTAATGTAAGTTATGTTCAGTGTAGTAAAGAAGGTCTTTTAGATCCTAAAGATATAGAAAATGAGATTAAAGATAATACTAAGTTAATTATTCTAAACCATGCTTCAAATGTAACAGGTACTATCTTACCTGCTTATGAAATTGGTAAGATTGCAAAAAAACATGGTCTCTTCTATGCTCTTGATACAGCCCAAACTGCTGGATTGATAGATATAGATTTCAAGAAATTAAATCTGGATTTTTTAGGTTTTACCGGTCATAAGGGTCTTTTAGGACCACAGGGTACCGGTGGTATGATTATAAGTAATAGATTAGTTGATGAAATGGATTCTTTAATCACTGGTGGTACCGGCAGTTTATCTGAAACTGTTAAACAACCTGATTTTTTACCTGATAAGTTTGAAAGCGGTACCTTAAATACTCCAGGAATTATTGGATTAAAAACCGGAATTGAATATATAAATAAAAAAGGAATTAATAATCTTTACAGACATGAAATTGAGCTTTTAAAAAGTTTTTTAACCGGCTTAAATTATTTGGATAATATAACTGTTTACGGTACTCAAGATATAGATAAAAAAGTCCCTACAGTTTCCTTATCTGTTAAGGGCTATGATTTAGGAGACTTAGGATTTGAACTGGCTAAAAAGTACGGTATTATGGTTAGATCTGGTTTACACTGTGCACCATTGGCCCATAAAACAATTGGAACTTATCCAGAAGGTACTTTAAGGTTTTCATTTGGTATAAAAACAACAAAAGATGATCTTGATTACACACTAGATGTTTTATCTAAATTATAAATTCTAAAACAGAAGGTGATTTTATGGAAAGCCGTCCTGAGATCAAAAAAAATATTACTTTGATTTTCAAAAGGCTTGTTAAAAGATATATAAAGCATGATATATCAGCTTATGCAGCTTTAATGGCTTTCTTTTTAACACTTTCTATGTTTCCATTTCTTATTATCCTATTTGCTGTTTTGGCAGAATTTTCACTTGGTACTAATATTATAATAGATGCTATTGAACTGTTTTTTCCAGCTGAAGTACATAATTTGGTATTAGGATTTATATCACAAAATATTGTGTTAAGAGATTTTAAACTATTATCAATCTCAGTAATCGGTACACTCTGGGCTTCATCACGTGGAATTAGAGCCCTTATGCTCTCTTTAAATATGGCTTATGAAGTTGAAGAAACCAGAAATTATTTTGTAGTTAAACTTATTGATATTTTATACACAGTACTGATTATTTTTGGAATAACATTTTTACTAACTCTTCCTAATATAGGACGAGAGTTTTTTGCTTATATTAGAAACTATATATATATCAGTCCACAGATTGTTGAACTTGTTAATCTATTAAAAACCTTTGTTTTACCGGTTGCCATCTTTTTAATCATAATGACTCTCTATATGTTTTTACCTAATAAAAGGCAGCCATTTATTAATGTTCTGCCCGGAACTATCTTTACTGTTCTTGGTTGGACCGTACTATCCTACTTTTTTACTATTTTTATAAACTATATTGCAAACTTTTCTTTACTTTACGGATCTTTATCTACCATCATTATTCTTATGCTATGGCTATACTTTTCAAGTATTATTTTAATTTTAGGTGGAGAATTAAATTCTGTATTTAAAGTATAAAATATTATTAAGTGATTTTAGCCATTTTTTATAAAGAAGGTGATTTTTGATGAGTGATACAGTTAAACATGTTATAGCTGGTGATATGATAGGTACAATATTAGCTTATTTTGATAATCCATTAATTAATAATTCCTTTGCAGCCTTTTCTTTAGGATTTGGAAGTCATGCAGTATTAGATTTAATTGAAAATGATTATGTTGTAAACTGGTTTAATATCAGTGAACTTATTTATGCACTACCTTTTGTTATTTTTCAAATTACTGCTGCTGTAGTATTGCTCTGGGTGTTTGTTTATAATAATAGAAAATACAGCAGTAAGTATACAAAACTTAGAATCACTGCTGTATTTGGAGCCATCGTACCAGATATTATAGATGGCGTTTATTCAATTATTAATCCAGCTGCCTGGTATGAAGGCAATTTGATCTTCCCCTGGCATTCTATTGATGTAGGTTCAAAAGATATAGTTATGTCGATGTATATGACAATGTTAATTACTATAATCTTTATTATCATGAGATATCTTTTTTATAAATATATTATCACTAAAAATATGCTTTTTTATGACAGGGCCCTTATTCTTCTAAAGGAAGATAAAAACCAAACTCTGAACCTCGATTAACTTTACTTTCAACATATACCCTTCCATTATTTCTTTCAATAAGTTTTTTAACTATAGAAAGACCTAAACCTGTTCCATCAGAATCTGGACTGCGTGTTTTATCAACCTGATAAAATCGTTCCCAGATATTTTTTATTTCTTTTTCCTCAATCCCAATTCCATTATCTTTTACCCAAACTTTCACTTCATTATTTTCTCTTTTTAATCCAACTTCAACCGTAGTATCTTTATTACTAAATTTTAAAGCGTTATCAATCAAATTAATTAAGGTTTGTTTGATTTCATTTTTATTAACTTTTGCTTTTAAGTCTTCATTTTTAATATTTAATTTAATTCTGTTATTTTTGTTTTCCTTTTCTTCAAAGATCTTAAAAGTTTCATCTATTATTGAGTTTATACTAATCGCCTTTAATTTGTTGTTTTGTTTCTTTTCTTCAAGTCGGGATATTGATAAGATGTTTTCAACCATATCTTCTAACCTATTAGATTCCTTAACAATCATTTTATAGTATTCTTTTCTTTTATCTTCATTTTGTATAATACCGTCATCTAAAACCTCTCCTGCCCCTTTTATTGATGATAATGGGGTTTTTAATTCATGTGATACATTAGTGATAAACTGTTTTTGTAGTTGCTCAAAACGATACCTTTCACTAATATCTCGGATTAAACAGACAATTCCAAAAAACCTATCATCATTATTATATATTGGTGAACTATATAATATAATACGTTTTTCATCTGTTGTGGAAAGTTCTTTCTGGATAGTCTTTTGGTTTTGAATACTATCATTAAAAAGATCTATTATTTCTTGGTTATCAATGATTTTATCTATATTACTATTCTCTATTGAATTATCTAAGTTAAGTAATTTTTTTGCGGAATCGTTGTTTAACATAACTTTTTTATTATATCCAATTACAATTACACCTTCATCCATACCCTTTAAAACATGCCGCAGCTTATTTTTTTCTTCAGTTAAATTATTTACTGTGTCTTTTAAAGTATTAGACAAGTAGTTTAAACTGTCAGCAACAACTTTAATTTCATTTTCACTTTTAATATCAACTGTTTCTCCTAAATTACCTTCACTTAATTTTATTGCTGTATTGCTGATCTTTTTAAGTGGTGTGGTTAATGATTTAGACCAAAAGTAGGATACTATAAAGGTTAATACTGCAGCAAACAATGAAATATAGAGCATTATTTTTTGGATTTGATCAATTGTAGAGTTTATCCCTGCAACTGAAGTAAATATTAAAAGTCCATAATCCGGTTGATCTTGATTATCTACAGGCATACCAACAAGTAACATTGGATTATCAAAGTGTTGAGATTCAACCCTCTGTCTGATTATTTCACCTTCAAATATTTTTTCGTAATTTTGAAAAATAACCTGATTGTTTAAGTTCATCGTAAAGGGATAACTCATTACAAGATATCCGTTTTCATCAATTAACCAGGCCTGTCCTTCATTTACATTTGCTACAATTCTAATCCAGTTTTTAATAATGTTAAAGTCTTCTTCTAAAGAAGACTGTGCAATTAAATTTATTATTGAACTTGTATTTTTTATAATTTCTTCTTCTCTTTTATTAAAGAAAAATCCCTTGAAATAATATATTAAAACAGATCCAAAAATTAAAATTACAATTATGGAAATTAAGATAAAACGAATAAATATTTTACTGAATAAGGTATTTGGTAAAAACTTATTCATTTTCAAATTTATAACCTACTCCCCAAACTGTTTTAATATATCTTTCAATAGGATCTCCTAACTTTTTTCTAAGGGATTTTATATGGGTGTCAATTGTTCTAATATCTCCGAAATAATCATAACCCCAGACCTTATTTAAAAGCTCTTGTCTTGTAAATACTTTATTAGGGTTATTTACCAATATCCAAAGTAAGTCGAATTCTTTGGGAGTAAGGTCGATCTTTTCTTGATCGACCTCAACTCCTCTTGAATTCTTATCTATTTTTAAGTGGGGGAAATTGACTAACTTTTTATCTTTAGCTTCTTTTTGTTTATCAACTCTCCTTAATATTGATTTCGCTCTCAAAACAACTTCTTTTGGGCTAAAAGGTTTTGTTACATAATCATCAGCACCAAGTTGTAGACCATTTATTCTGTTATCTTCTTCAGATTTTGCACTTAACATTATAATTGGGATATTATTCTGTGGTCTTAACTCTTTACATACTTCCCAGCCATCCATTTCTGGTAACATAATATCTAATACTATTAAGTCTGGTTTTTCATCTTCGACTTTATCTAATCCAGACTGACCATCATTTGATATGATTACATCATATCCTTCAAATTGAAAGTATTCCTTTAATATTTTACAAATGTGCTGATCATCATCAATAATTAAAACCTTCTGTTTAGCCACTTTGATTACCTCTCTTTTTTAAATTTTAAAGATTAATCTCGACATTAGCTTCATCTCTTAAGTTTTGTACGTATTCTTGATATTTTTCCTGACTTTTTTGATTTGTCAGTGTTTCTTCAATTTGATCTCTTACCTCTTCAAAGGATTTTTGACTTGCTTCTTCAACATCATTTACAGTTAATATGTGATAACCATTTTGAGTTTGAATTACATCACTTATCTCTCCTACTTTTAAATCGAAGGCAGCTTCTTCAAATTCAGGTATTACCTGACCTTTTTCTATAAATCCTAAACGTCCACCTTTACTTGCAGACTGTTCGTCAATTGAATTGTTCTCTGCAACAGTTGCAAAGTCTTCACCATTTTCAATTTTAGTTTTCAATTCTTCAGCAGTTTCAGCATCTTCTACAAGGATATGGCTGATATCTACTCTCTTTGGCTGTTCAAACTCTTCTTTATTGTTTTCATAGTAACTTTTTGCTTCTTCCTTGCTTATATTTATATCACTATATACTTCACTTTGCAAAAATTTATCTACTAAAATATTAGAATTCTCTAAAAATCTTTCCTTATATTCTTCCACTGAAGAGATTCCCTGTTGTTCTAATACATCTTCAAACTCCTCCTGTGATAGGTCATTTTCCTCTTTTATTTGTTCAACCTGCTGATTAAAATATTGATCTTTTTCCTCTTGAGTTACTTCAACATTAGATTCTTGAGCAGCTTGAGATAGTAATTTTTGATTAATAAGCTCATCCAATTTTACCTTTCTGTATTCTTTTAAAAGATTTTGCCCGGGATCAGATGAAAATAGTAGTTGAGCGAAACTTTGATCCACTTGTGATATCTGCATTACTAATTGTTGGGTTTGAGCAAACTGTTCTAATTCATTTGCTGTTACAGAATCACCGTTTACTTCAGCTACCTCCTCATTAGTTTGTGCCAAAACAAAAGAACTTGCTAATAAAACCATTACCAATGTTAAAACTGTAACTTTTGTAAGTTTCAAATATTAGTCTCCTTTCCTTTCTTAAATTATTTGATTATATTATATTCGTTGAATGTGAAGGATTTGTGATAAAAACTTAATAATTAGTTGATTTTTTTAAAATTTTTATTTACAAAAGTTTTACATTATATTTATAGTCATTTTTATTTTATTTGTTACTGTTATTTATGTAAGGGAGTTGAGACATATGATTAAAACAATAAATATTGTAATAGATGTTTTTCTAATTGGTTATACTTTATATTTCCTCTTATTTGTTTTATTAGG
>JBNJDV010000050.1:0-12205 GCA_051745185.1 Bacillota bacterium | reverse complement strand
AAAGCAAAAGAGGTGAAGCATAATGAACATATATCCCGGTCATATGGCAAAAGCAAAAAGGGTATTAAAAGAAAACTTAAAAAATGTTGATTTGGTTTTAGAAGTATTAGATGCAAGAATACCAAATTCCAGCCATAATAAAGAACTTAAAGAAATTACAGAAGATAAAGAAAAGATCTTAATATTAAACAAAAAAGACTTGGCTGAAAAAAGTATTACTGACCAATGGATAAGTGAGATTGAAAAGTATGTAAAAGCAATTAAGATGAATGCTGTACAAAAATCAGGTATGAAGAGTTTAATTAACCTAATGGAAAATAAACAGGAAGAAATTAATGAAAAAAGATTAAAAAAAGGGATTAATCAAAGACCGATTAGGGCAATAGTTATTGGGATTCCTAATGTTGGTAAATCAGCAATTATAAATGCTCTGGCAGGTAAGTCTTCTGCAAGAACAGGTAATACCCCTGGTGTTACTAGAGGAAAACAGTGGATTAAAGTTTCCAAAAATATTGAACTTCTTGATATGCCGGGCATACTTTTCCCAAAAGCTGAAAATGAAGATACAGCTTACAAATTGGTTTTAACAGGTGCTATTGAGCTAAAAAAAGTGGATACTGAAATGTCAGCATATAAATTATTAAAGTTTTTAGACCAACTTGGAAAAATCGATGTAATAAGTGATTATTATGATATAGATATTTATGAAGGTGAACATCCTTATGATATTTTACCTAAAATAGGTAAGAAAAGAGGTTGTTTAATGAGTGGTGGTAAAATAGACCGTAATAGAGCAGCTAAACATCTTGTAAACGACTATAAAAAGGGTGTGTTAGGTAGACTCTCACTTGAGATACCGGGAAGTGATCAGTTTGAATTTTAGTGAAATGACTATAAAAGAAATCAAAGAGTTTATAGATAATTATGATGATGTAGATCAAATAGATTGTGGTATTATTAAGGGTTTAGAAAATGACAGTAGAAAAGGTGTAAATAAGATAGCTGCAAGAATTCATAATAAAAGATCTAAAAAAAGAAAAAAACAAAAAATGTGGCAAAAGCAAAACGAGTTAATAAAGAAATATGAAAACAGGGGTTTTGAATATATAGCTGGAATTGATGAAGCAGGACGGGGCCCTTTGGCAGGTCCTGTGGTTTCTTCAGCTGTAATATTAGATAGTTCAAAACCTATTTTAGGTCTAACCGATTCAAAAAAAATTAGTCTGGCTGAAAGAGAAAGGCTTTTCGATATAATTTTAGCTAAAGCAGTTTCTGTTGGAATTGGAATCGTTAGTAATACCATAATTGATCGCATGAACATTCAACAAGCAACATTCTTAGCTATGAGAAGAGCAATTGAGAACCTAGATTATAATCCGGGATTTGTACTAGTTGATGGAAATCAAAATATACCAGATATCAGCTGTGAGCAGGAGGCTGTTATAAGTGGTGACTTGAAAGTTAATTCAATTAGTGCTGCATCAATAATAGCTAAAGTTACTAGAGATAGAATAATGGATGAACTGCATGAGAGTTATCCTACATATAATTTTTTGAGTAATAAAGGTTATGGAACACAAGAACATATTTGTGCAATAGAGGATAAAGGACCCTGTCCCTACCACAGGTTTTCTTATAAAATAGTAAATGATAATAAAAAAGAGAGTGATTTTAATGAATACTAAATATCTTACAAGAGGAGCTTTAATAGCTGGACTTTATGTAATAATAACCTATATACTATCACCTGTAAGCTTTGGACCATTGCAGTTTAGAGCTTCAGAGGCTTTAACAGTATTACCTATATTATACCCTGAAGCAATTCCAGCCTTATTTATTGGAGTACTGCTTTCTAACATCTTAGGAGGATTAGGTATGGTAGATATTATCGGAGGTAGTTTAGTAACCTTACTTGCTGCTTATGGTACTTACTATTTCAGGGATTCATTTCTTGCATATTTAAGTCCGATAATTTTAAATGGTTTTTTAATTAGTATTTACTTACATTTACTTTTTGGAATCCCATATTGGTTAACTGTTGTACAGATTTCCTTTAGTGAAGCAGTGGTTGTTTTTCTTTTAGGATACCCGTTAATTCAGTTCTTAAAAAGGCGTAACCCTTTAAAAAATCAGGATTTGGAATTCTTGCAATAAATAGCAAATTAAGTTATAATTTAAATATGAATAGGACTTATTATTAGGAGGGATATTAATGTTAAGCAAGAAAATGGAAGAACAACTAAATGAACAGATAAATGCAGAAATTTACTCCGGATATTTATATTATGCAATGGAAGCATACTTTGAAGATGAAGATTTAACTGGATTTGCAAACTGGATGCATGTACAG
Organism: Bacillota bacterium; assembly: GCA_051745185.1. Lineage (GTDB taxonomy): Bacteria > Bacillota > Halanaerobiia > Halanaerobiales > M55B127 > M55B127. The sequence continues at coordinate 9,855 of JBNJDV010000050.1, read as the reverse complement.
GCTCAAGAAGAACTTTTACATGCCCATAAATTCTTTAATTATATTAATGAACGTGGTGGAAGAGTAAAGTTAGATGGTATTGAAACCCCTAAGAATGATTGGAATTCACCAGTTGAAGTATTTGAAGAAGCATATGAACATGAAACAAAGGTTACTGAAAGAATCAATAATTTATATGATCTAGCTTTAGAAGAAAAAGATCATGCAACTGCTTCTTTCTTAAAATGGTTTATAGATGAACAGGTTGAAGAAGAAGCTTCTGCAGATGAAATAGTTAATAAGTTAAAAAGAATTGGAGATTCCGGACATGGTATCTTTATGTTAGACAATGAGCTATCAAATAGAATGCTTGATACAGCTGAATATTCTGAAGATAGTGAATAAAGGATAATATTATTGATAATATGTCATGAGTTTTCCAATTAAGGAACTCATGGCATATTTTTATCTTAATTATTTTAAAATAAGTCTATGGAGGTTGTTTAGATGGGTATATTTGATAAGTTTAAAAAGATTTTTACTCCTTCCTCTGATTCTAAGATCGTCAAATTATATATTGAAGATAAAAAATGTGGAAATAAGATGAGGGTTGTTTTAAGAAAAGGTTATGATATTCAAAAAAATTATGATGATAATGTAGAAGGTGAATATCAGATACATAAAGTAATTGTTTGTGATAAATGTTATAATAATGTTGTCATTGATGTTCAATTCGATAGAAATTATAATATCATCAATAAAAGTATAGAAAACGGGAAGTTCCTTACTGCAGATGATTTCAATAAGTAGTTTTTGACAGCCGGGAGGTCTATATGATATTTAATTATCCTAATATGTTAACAATAGTTAGATTACTGTTAATACCAGTTTATTTATATTTTTTTCTTAAAGGTGAATATATAATAAGTGGTGTTGTTTTTTCTATATCTGGACTTACAGATTTTTTTGACGGTTATCTAGCTAGAAAATATAATATGGTAACAGAATTAGGAAGACTTCTGGACCCATTTGCTGATAAATTAACTTTAATCAGTATATTAGCTGTGTTAATTTATATGAATGTTATTCCTAGGGTTATCTCAATTACATTATTAACCAGAGAGGTTTTTGTATTATTTGGTTCTGGTATTATGTATGTGATGGGTAGGGACTTAATTAGTCCTACTATTTTAGGAAAAGCTTCAGTTTTTTTGTTATATCTTGCTATTGCAGCAAGTCTGCTGGAGATAAAATTTATTGATATGCTTTTATATTATGTTGTTATCCCGCTGAATATTATTTCGGCTGTAGATTATCTAAAAAACGCCTATAAAAGACTTTGGATTTGAGGAGATAAACAATGAGTTTCTTATTAAAAGATATTAAAGAAATATACAGCCCAGACCAAGATTTAAGTCTGTATAATCATATAATAATTACTGATCATAAAATAGATAAAATCTTAAAAGATATCAATCTAGATAAATATAATTTTGATAAAATTATTGACTGTAAAGATAAAGTTGTTTTACCCGGACTAATAAATAATCATACTCATAGTTCAATGTCAATTTTAAGAGGTTATGCTGATGATTTAATTTTAGATAAATGGTTAAAAAACAAAATTTGGCCAGCTGAAGCAAAATTAACAGAAGATGATATATATTGGGGAGCCATGTTAGCAATATTAGAGATGATAAAAACCGGGACTACCACCTTTACTGATATGTACTTTCATATGAATAAAGTAGCAGAAGCTGTTGAAAAATCTGGTATTAGAGCGGTTTTAGGTGAAGGCTTAATTGAAGAAAATGACGGTATTGAAGGTCTAAATGATTCATTAGAATTTGCTGTAGAGTATAATACCAAAGCAGAGGGTAGAATTAAGACCTGTATGGCACCACACTCTGTTTATACCTGTACTCCAGATTATCTAAAGAAAGTAAGTTATGCTGCCTTAGAAAATAATTTATTAGTTAATATACATGTAAGTGAAACAAAAGATGAAGTTAATATTATTAAAGATAATTATAATACAACTACAGTACAACTATTGGAAGATATTGGTTTATTAGATAATGATATTATTGCTCCACATTGTGTTTATGTAAACGATAAGGATATTAAATTACTGAAAGATAAAAATGTGGGAGTTGTCTATAATCCATCAAGTAATATGAAGTTAAGCAGTGGTATTGCTCCGATAAGTAAATTATTAGATAATGGTATAAATGTCTCATATGGAACTGATAGTGCTGCCAGTAATAATAATTTGGATTTAATTGAAGAAGCCAGAATGGGTTCATATTTACAAAAAGTATCAACAGGTGATCCAAGAGTATTACCTATTGAAGAGAATTTGAAAATGTTAACTTTAAATGGTGCAAAGATATTAGGATATACAAATTTAGGTGAGATCAAGGAAGGTTATCTGGCTGATTTGGTATTAATTAATACTAATAATATACCACACCAGTATCCCTCCTATAATTATCTATCAAATATATTTTATGCTGGTAATGGTGGTGATGTTGATACTGTGATTGTAAATGGTGAAGTTCTTATGGAAAACAGAAAGTTAATAACGATCGATGAAAATCAAGTATATAAAAATATAGAAAAGCTTTCAAAGAAGTACCTCTAAAATAGAAGGGAGTGTTTTAAATGAAAAAAGGATTTAGATATATTTTCACGACATTTATTATAATATTAGTTGCATTATTAATTGCAGTATTTGCAGGTGCAAATTTCTTTACAGAATGGGTATGGTTTGATAGTCTAGGCTATCTACAAGCATTTCTATTAATGTTTTTTTCCAATTTTGGTTTAAGAATTCTAATCGGTTTAATCTTTGCTATATTTGTTTATGTTAACTTATCTTTTACAAAGAAAATATTCACAAAATACTTTGATAAAGAAAGAGTTGAAAGTGAAAATGTTGAATCTTTATTTAAAGATGAAAACAAAAACTTTTTAAACTGGTTAACTAAAAAGAAATTAAACTGGGTTTATCTTATTGGAAGTATAGTTTTAGGGTTTTTATTCAGTTCTGTAAGTGCTGAACTTTGGAAAATAGTTTTAAAATATTTCAACCAAACTCCGTTTGGGACCACAGACCCAATCTTTGGTAGAGATATAGCATTTTATGTATTTAGTTTACCGTTTTATAGTTTTATCAAAGAAATGGCTATGGTATTAATAATACTAACAATTGTGGTGGTTGGAGTAATCTACTTTATAGCTTCTGGAATAAGTTCATTCTCAGAGATGAAAATGAAGCTTTCCAACCGAGCTAAAAGCCATATCACAATACTGTTAGCCGGCTTTTTACTCTTAAAAGCCTGGGACTATAGAATTGCTATGTACGAACTGCTGTATTCTTCGAGAGGGGTTGCTTTTGGAGCCAGTTATACTGATATTAATGCTAACCTATTAGGTTTAAGAATTCTATTTTTTATCGCAATAGCTGTAGCAGTTGGCTTAATAGTCAGCCTATTTAGAAAAAATTACAAGATACTTGCCTGGGGATTAGGAATTTGGTTAGTAACTTCACTTATCTTTGGTGGAATATATCCAGGATTTGTACAGAGATTCCAGGTTGAACCAAATGAGATAAACCGTGAAGATGAATATATAGGTTATAATATTGAAATGACACTTAAGGCTTATGGTTTAAATGAGATTAAAGAAACTGACTTCAATGTAGAGAACGGCCTTACTACAGAGGATTTAGACAGAAACAGTGAAACAATTAAAAATATTAGATTATGGGATCCAAGACCACTTCTTACAACCTATAATCAGATTCAATCATTAAGACAGTACTATGAATTTCAAAATGTTGATGTAGATAGATATACAATAGATGGTGAGTATAGACAGGTTATGTTATCAGCTCGTGAGATGAATCAAGACTTGTTATCGGGCCAGGCTCAAACCTGGATTAACCAGAAATTAAAGTATACTCATGGTTATGGTGTAGTAATGAGTCCTGCAAACAGGGTAAATTCAGAAGGATTACCTGAATTTTACATGCAGGATATTCCTACAAAGGTAAATGTTAATTTAGAATTGGATAATAATTCAATCTATTATGGTGAAAAAACAGATAACTATGTAATTGCAAATACTGATTCTACTGAATTCCATTATCCACAGGGGGATAGAAATATTTATGTGAACTATAAGGGTAATGGTGGAGTACCGATGGGTGGATTTTTTAAGAAAGCTATTTTTGGTTTAAGGTTTAACAATATCAAGTTCCTCCTAAATAGTGATATTAATAGTGATAGTAGGATAATGTATTATAGAAATATTAATGAGAGAGTTAGAAAAGCCGTTCCATTTTTACAGTATGACAGTGATCCTTATTTAGTTGTTTCAGATGGAAGGTTATTCTGGATACAGGATGCTTATACTACAACAGATAGATATCCTTATTCAGAACCTGTAAATAACTCGGTTAACTATATTAGAAACTCTGTAAAAGTTGTAATTGATGCCTATAATGGTGATATGGATTTCTATGTTATCGATGATAGTGACCCGTTGGCAAAAACTTATCAAAAAATATTCCCGGAAATATTTTTGGACGGAGATCAAATGCCTGAAGATTTAAGAGCACATATAAAGTATCCAAAAGATTTATTTAGAATTCAGGCTGAACTTTATGCCACATATCACATGCAAGACCCATTAGTCTTTTATAACAAAGAGGATTTATGGAATATACCAAATGAAAATTATGCAGGAAATACAATTAAAATGGAACCATATTATATAACAAGTAATTTACCGGACAGTGATGAACAGGAATTTATCCTTATGCTTCCGTTCACACCTGCTACAAGAAATAATATGATCTCATGGATGGCAGGTCGTTCAGATGGAGAGAATTACGGTGAATTAGTATTGTATCAATTCCCCAAAGATACCTTAGTCTATGGACCTAGCCAAATCGAGTCAAGGATTGACCAAGACTCTGATATTTCACAACTCTTAAGTCTTTGGAGTCAGAGAGGTTCACGTGTCATTAGAGGTAACCTATTAGTAATACCTATTGAGAGATCAATACTTTATGTAGAACCCCTATATTTACAAGCTGAAACTAGTGAATTACCTGAACTTAAAAGGGTAATCGTTGGTTATGGTGGACAGATTGTAATGCGTGAAAATCTTGATCAAGCACTTGAAGCAGTATTTAGTATGCAGGAAGGTGATGATGTTGGAACCACTGATGAAGGAATTCCAGGTATAGATAATGAATTACCTGAAAATCTAAGAGGGCTTGCAGATAGAGCATATGAGGTTTATCAAGAAGCTCAAGAATATTTAAGACTAGGCGAATGGCAAAATTACGGTGAACGCTTAGAACGACTAAATCAAATACTTGAAGAACTTAAAAATACTAGTGAAGAATTAGAACAAGAAGTAGTACAATAATTTGAAGGGATTATAATATGTTAAAAGCAAGCAAATTTAATGAGTATAAAACAGAAAATGATATAGATCTATATATAAATAATACTGATAAATTTAAAACAAACTATATTCAAATCGACATTATTAGGCCTTTAAATGACGAAAAAGATGTCTCTAAAAACGCTTTGATACCTTATGTGTTATATAGAGGGACTGATCAGTACCCTACAAACCAGGATATCTCAAAAAGATTAGATGCTCTATATGGTGCAGACTTAAATGTATCAGTTGCAAGAAGAGGTGAAAATCAACTTTTAAGGTTTTCTATTGAAGTAATTAATGATAGATTCGTTAACACCAAAGAAAACCTTCTAAAAAGTTCAGTTGATTTTCTATATGAAATGCTGTTTAACCCTCTTTTAGAAGATGGAGACTATAAGCAGGAGTTTGTAAACAAAGGTCATAAGTTTCTTAAAGAAAAAATTCTATCATTAAAAAATGATAAAAATAGTTATGTTATAGAAAGGTGTTACCAGGAAATGTGTAGAGGAGAGGACTTTTCCCTCTACACCCTGGGAACATTAAAAGGTTTAGAAAAAAGCCTTAATGAAAACCTCTACCAGTATTTTAAAGAGGTACTAAAAGAGAGTCCAGTTGAAATTTTTGTAATTGGTGATGTTGGTGACCACAAAAATGTTTATGAGTATATTAATAGCAAATTCAGCTATGAACGCAATAAAACCCTTCCTATAAATAACACAACATTAAAAATTAATGGTTTTGATAATATAGAGATTGAGGAAGAGGATCTGGTTACCCAGTCCAAACTTTGTGCTGGAATTAGAGTTCCAATCACAAGAAATCATCCCCTATACTTTGCCTTGATAGTATATAACGGTATGCTGGGTGGTTTTAGCCATTCAAAATTATTTAGTACTATAAGGGAAGAGCGGGGCTTAGCTTACTATATTAATACCAGATTAGAGTCCACAAAGGGTTTGATTTTAATTAATGCTGGGATTGATATAAAAGATTACCAGACTGTAAAAGACATTATTAGAGAAAAGCTTACAGAGATGTCTAAAGGTAATTTTGATGATAAAAATTTAAACTGGACTAAAAAGAAACTGATCAATAGATACAAGACTTTAAGTGATAACAACCATAGTGTAGTAGATGCTTTTTTATTAGGCTTGATAAATGATAAAAAAGATTCATTAAACTATGTGATTAATTCTATAAAGCAGGTAGAAAAAGAAGACATTATTCAAGTGGCAAAAAAAGTGAAACTTACAACCTATTTTTTACTTAAACCAGGAAGTGCTCAAGATGATGTATAAAAAATTTGAAAGCATAAATGAAGAATATTATGAGAAAGAATTTGATTCTGGACTTAATGTTATCCTTATACCGCGTAATAAGTATAACAAAAAACAGGCAATACTTTCTGTAGATGTAGGTTCTGTAGACTTAAAGATCGAAGATGTAAATAAAAAAAGATATAAGTATCCTAAAGGTATTGCACATTTTATGGAACACATGTTATTTGAAAATAGAGAAGGCAGTATTATTGATAAGTTTTCTGAAATAGGAAGCAGTGTAAATGCTTATACCGGTTTTAATAATACCAACTATTACTTTAATACCACAAGTGAGTTTTATTTGTCTTTAAAATATTTATTTGATTTTGTATTAAATCCTCATTTTGATAGAGAACGGATTAACCATGAAAAAAATGTAATAAATCAAGAAATTAATATGTATCAAGATAGCCCGGGTTGGCAGTCCTTTTATCAATTGCTTCAGTCGATGTTTTTTAAGTATCCTATAAAAGATAATATAGCAGGTACTCCCCAAAGCATATCTATGATAGATAAAAATACTTTAGAAGATTTCTTTGAAAAATTCTATACTTTAGATAATATGACTTTAGTGGTGATTGGTAAAATTAGTCCCGATAAGTTGTTTAACTGGGTTGAAGATAATTATTCAAAAGATAATATTGATGGTATAAATTATAAAAAAATATATCCTGAAGAACCAAAGGGGATAAAAATAAAAGAAAAAGATTTAGCGATGAGTATATCAAGACCTATAGTTAGTATTGGTTTTAAAGAAGACAATCCCTATAGAGATAAGTTAAAAGTTATAAAACAAGATATGGTTACAAATATGACTATGGAGATGATCTTTGGAAAAAGCAGTAGTAACTATCATGATTTATATAATCAGAACTTAATTGATGAAAACTTTTCTTTTAATTATATGAGAGAAAAAAATACCGGGTTTGCAAAAATATATGCAGAAACTTCTCAAATTAATGAAACGATAGAGGGTATAGAAGGCATATTAAATAGTTGGGGGGATAACTCAAGTAAAAGAGATTTTGAAATTATAAAAAACAAATATATAGGCAGGTATTTTCGTTCCTTGAATTCTTTTGAAAATCTTTCTTCTCAAATTATAAAGTACAGCAATTTAAACTATAACTATCTTAATATTTTAGATACAATGAGAGAGATTATATTTGATGATATTATAGAACAGTATAATAGTTTATTTAAGAACAAAAGCCATGTGAAAATATTAATAAACAAAATAAAAAAATAAATTTAATAAATTTTCTTGAAAAGTATTATCAATGGTGTTATAATCACAAGAAATAATAAATGAAAGGAGTTGATATATGAGTAACTAGAAGCAGAGTAGAATTTCATTTCATTATTATTTTCAACTAAATATCAAGAAGCTAAGAGATGAAAGGAGTAGATAGTAGTTATGGAGAAAAGAGATCGATGGAGTAATCGAGCAGCTTTTGTACTCGCAGCGATTGGTTCTGCAGCTGGTTTAGGTAATGCATGGCGTTTCCCGTATATGGCTTATTCAAATGGAGGGGGAGCTTTTTTAATTCCCTACTTTGTAGCACTTTTAACAGCAGGTATACCTTTAATGGTCCTTGAATTTACAATGGGACAAAAAACTCAGCGTGGTGCACCAGGTGCACTAGGAAAAGTTGGAAGAAAGTTTGAAGGCTTTGGCTGGTGGGCGGTAATTTCCGGTACAATAATTACCAGTTACTATGCTGGTGTTATGGCTTGGGCCTGGGACTTTTTAGCAGGATCATTTACATTAGGATGGGCAGAAGATGCTGGAACATATTTTTATGAAGAAGTTTTACAGATATCTTCTGGACCCGGTGAATTAGGTGGTTTTTCAACACCAGTACTTATTGGATTAGTAATTACATGGATTGTAATTTATTTTATATTAAGAAATGGTGCTCAAAGTGTAGGTAAAGTTGTATTAATTACAGTACCTTTACCTGTAGTATTAATGGGTATCTTACTTGTTAGAGCAGTAACACTTCCAGGAGCAATTGAGGGAATGAATTATTTCTTAGAACCAAACTTTTCAATGCTTGCTGACCCAAGTGTTTGGATTGCTGCCTATTCTCAGGTGTTCTTTACACTTAGTTTAGGTTTTGGTATTATGATTGCTTATGCTAGTTATATGCCTGAAGATTCCGATATTATTAATAATGCTCTTATAACTGTTTTTGCGAATTCAGGTATTAGTTTTATGGCAGGTCTTGCAGTATTTGGTACATTAGGTTATATGGCTCAAACTCAGGGAGTACCAATTTCTGAGGTTGCTACAGCTGGAGTAGGATTGGCATTTGTTGTTTATCCAAATGCGATTTCACTGTTGCCTGGAGGCGCATTTGTTGTCGGATTATTTGGTTTTGTTTTCTTCGCAATGTTATTATCATTAGGTATTGACTCGGCATTCTCAATTGTTGAAGCTGGGGTTGCCGGTATAAAGGATAAATTTGGAGGAAACAAAAGAACTGTTACACTTTATTATAGTTTATTCCTATTTATAGTCGGTCTTTTATTTGCTACAAGGGCAGGTTTATATTGGTTAGACATAGTTGATCATTATGTAAATACTTATGGATTAGTATTTGCCGGACTTGCTGAAGCAATAATTATCGGTTGGTACTATAAACCAAAAGAGTTAAGAGGTTACTTTAACTCGGTTTCAGAGTATCAGTTCGGTAGTTGGTGGGATATTATGATAAAATATGTCACACCGGTTGTTTTGACAGTCTTACTTGTTAGTGAATTATTTAAAGATATTGCTACAAATTATGGTGGCTATGAATTCAAATATCTACTCTACGGCGGTTGGTTAGGTGTTATTGGATTATTGATCGTTGCTTCAATAGTACTTTCACGTCAAAGAGGTATAGACGACACAGAAGTCTAAAATAAGTATATAGAAGGGAGTAATATAATGAGTGGATCAGCAATTGTTACATTGATTCTTGCTAGTCTTATACTATATGGAGGTCTTTTTGTAACATTAAGAAGAGCAATGAAGTCAAAGAAAAAAGAAGATTAAATACTATAAACATAGAGGGGTCTGATTACTATAATCGGGCCCCTTTTTTAA